>JAYVAS010000019.1:0-8660 GCA_043750895.1 Pseudomonadota bacterium | reverse complement strand
GTGACCCATCAGCGACACCCGGAAGACCGTCTGCCGCGACCATGTGACGCTTGGTCCGGAGGTCACCGATGCCCCTTCGCAAAGTCCGCGACGAGAACGACGCCATCCGCTGCCTGAACGCGTCGAACGCGAGTGGGGAGGGCCGCGCGAGCTGGGCCCGCCACAACGGGGTGGACCCGCGGTCGCTCAACGCCTGGCGCGTCAACCTGGCTCGGTCTCGGCCCAGCGCCCCGGCCCAGCCGCCGAGGCTGGTAGAGCTGGTAGCGTCGGCGCCCGCGGCCGAGGCGGCTCGGTACCGCGTGCTCTGCGGGGAGATGGCCGTCGAGGTGGACGACCGCTTCGACGACGACGTGCTCCGCCGCCTGCTCGCGGTGGTGGCGTCGTGCTGACGCTGCCACGCCACGTCCGCGTGTTCGTCGCCACGGAGCCGTTCGACATGCGGGGCAGCTTCGACGCGATGGCCGGCCGCGTCCGGCGCCTCGGGCTGGAGCCCGTGGACGGCAACCTCTACGTGTTCTTCTCGCGCCGTCGCACCCTCGCGGGGGTGTTGTACTTCGACGGCTCGGGCTGGTGCCTCTTTCGGAAGCGGCTCGAAGCGGGGACGTTCCAGCTTCCCGCGGTCCAGCCGGGGCAGGACCGCGTGGCCGTCGATGGCCGCGTCCTCGCCGCGATCCTCGAGGGGCTGGACCTGCGCGCGCCACGGCGCCGTTGGTACGAGCCGCGGGCTTCGCCGGCAAACTGAGCTTCGCCGATCTCTTCTCGAGACTGCATCGACGGGCACCGAGAGAGATGCTCCACTTTCGTCGTGGCTCCGCCTGACTACGATGCCCTGCTCGCCGAAAACGCTTGGCTCCGAGCGGAGCTCGCGGCCCTGCGGGTCACGCTCGCGGAGTTGGTCGCCGCGATGGCGAAGTCCAACGACCGCATCGCGGAGCTGGTGGCAGCGGTGGATCGCAAGAAGGCCGCGTCCCGGAAGTCCACCCCCGCCCCCGAGGCCCCGCCGGACCTGGCCCCCGCCGCACGCGCGGTGTTCGACGATCGACCTGCCGCACCCTCGCCCCCCGAGCCGCCCGAGAGAGACGACGGCCCCCGTGCGTCCCCGACCGGTCGCAAGCCGCTGCCCGCGCACCTCCCGCGGGACAGGTCGACCGTCGTCCCCACGGCGTGCCCGTGCGGCTGCGACCGGTTCGACTGGGTCGATGAGGTCGTGGAGGAGAAGCTCGACATCCGCGCGCACCAGCGGGTGCGTCGCACGACCCGCAAGACGGGGCGGTGCCAGCGCTGCGGCCACCGCAGCACCGGCGAGGCGCCGCCCGCTCCGTTCGAACGGTCCAAGGTCACCTGCGAGTGGCTCGCGTGGGCGGTGGCCGAGCACATCGAGATGCTCGTGCCGCTCGACCGCCTGCGCCGATCGCTCACCGCCCAGGGGCTGCCCGTCGCCATCTCCTTCCTCGTCTCCCAGATCGAGGCGGCGAGCACCCTGCTCGAGACCATCGACGGCGAGCATTGGAAGCAGCTCCTCGCCGGCGACTGGATGGGCTCGGACGGCACCGGGCTGAAGGTCCAGATCCCGAAGCTCGGCCTGCACCACGGCTTCATCGAGGTGTACCACCGGGACGAGCTCGTGGTGTTCCAGTACGAGGCGGAGAAGGGAGGCACCACCCAGGCCGACAAGCTGGTCAAGTTCACGGGCGGCCTGCTCGTCGACGCGGAGAGCCGCTACAACGAGACCTTCCGGACCCACCCGGCGATCGTCGAGTTCAACTGCAACGCCCACCCCCGCCGGAAGCTCCGGGACGCCGAGGCCGTCCAGCCGGTCCTCGCCGCTGAGGCCGGCCGGTTCGTCAGCGCCATGTTTCTCGCGGAGGCCGAGGCGAAGACCGCGGGCCTCAAAGGCGATACCCTGCTCGCCTGGCGGCGGAGAAGGATCCGACCGCTGGCGACCACCTTCCGACGTTGGATCGACGCGGTAAAACCAACTCTTGTTCCGAGCGACGCCCTCGGGAAGGTGCTCCAGTACTACCTCAACCACTGGGACGCCCTGTTCAGGTTCATCGACCACCCCAGCGTGCCGATCGACAACTCCGCCTCCGAGAGGGAGTTCCAACCGGTGGCCAAACGACGGCTCAACTCGCTCTTCGCTGGCAGTACGGAGGGGGCACACCGCGCCGCCGTCCTCCTCGGAATCGCCGCCACTTGTCGAAGAGCCGGCGTGAGCTTTCGCGAGTACCTGGCCTGGGTGTTCGTCCGACGCGGGACCCACCGGGACAAGTACCACCTCACCGCAGCGGCGCTCACGCCCGCGGCCTACAAGAGGACGCTGGCGCCCTCCACCTGATCGCGGCTCGGGGTGCGCCGTGGCCCTCCCCCCGCCAGTCTGCGCCGAGGAGGGGCAGCGAGTCTTCAAGGCGTCGCTGATGGGTCACGTTGTTTCCGGACGGGCCCTTTAGTGGCCGAGGATGCCCATCTCGCGGGCCATGGAGAGTTGGCGCTCGCCGTTCTCGAAGAGTTCGCAGGCGCGGAAGGTCGCGCCGGCACCTCCCCCTGGGTCGGGGAGGCGTCGAGACGAGGGGGTCTGGTCCAACGCCTCGAACGCGCCGGCGGCACAGATACGGTCGGGAAAGGCGGCCACCCAGCTGGTGTCGGTCGGGTCTCGCGTGGAAACCGCGACACAGCCCTTCGACGCCGTGGAACCGCACTCGAAGTCCGCCGCGACAGGGACTACTCCCGACACACACAGCGCTCGCCACCCGTTGCACAGCGGGACCAACGAAGCAGACCGCTGCCGCCCATCTGCCAGCATGACCTCTACCCAGAGGAAGTCGTACGTCTCTGCCGAGTCGTTCCGACGCTCGGTGAGCGGAGCGCGATCGAAGACTCCCCGATACATGTTGTCAACCGCTATCCTCGAAGGTGACCATCCGCGGGGGATGCGAGACAAGGGGTCCATCACCTGCCCACTCACCCCGAGGTGCGGAAGGAGCGTCGCTGCGGCGGCCAACTCCTGCGTATCGCTTCCAGAGACGCCGCAGGAGTCGAGGTCCGACGCCCCGAGCGCGCGGTGAGGAAAGCTGTGCTTCCGAACACTGCACACATCGACGGGTTCGGGGGTGTAGGCCGGCGCGGGCGTCGCCTCCGAAGGGGGCTCAGGGGTGTCCTGGCACCCAGCCACGAGGAGGACGAGAGCCCACATCTCGGGAGTCGCCCTCATCGACAGTCTTCCCAGTCTTCTTGACAGTGAGCGTCACGTGATGCGGGGGTGAGAGTGTGGATTTCCGCACCCCTCTCGAAAGCATTCCCGCACCAGGACAACGAGTACTCACCCCATAAGTTGACCCTACCCAAGACGCCGAAGGCCTTCACCGTCGACACGGCATCCGACCCGAACTCCTTGACGACGTCCCTCGCCGTCAGCTCGTAGTGCGTCTTGCTCAACCAGAAAGTGACCCAAACTGGTGCCGGCTGCTCCAGAAAGTCATCAAGATAGACCTGCAAAACCGGGTAGAATGGCTCGACACTGCGCGGATCCAAGACGGCCTGACACCCTAGATACTGAAGCAGCGGATGTGTGCATGCCAGCCAGAATCCATGATATCCTGGCTCAGAGTCGGAAAACAGCGCACGGTGGGCGATGACGTTGTAGGCCCAGTAGTTAGCCAGCTTAAAAGCTACTATCTCACCAACCGTGTCCGACCACACTTCAGTTAGATCCCAGACCGTCTCCTCGAAATCGGCGTTTGCCTCGGAGAGGAGTTCCGAGCTAGTCCCTGTTGGACTCGGCCGAACCAACCCACTCAAACGGAGTTCGGTCTCTACAATTTTCTCCGCGATCTCAGTCGCTGCCACGTGCACGAACTCGTGCATCAGAACGAGCGCCATACCCAACACCGCGCCAACGCGCTCCTGGCACTGCGCATCGCACTCGACCCCCCCATTGCTGTGGCCATAATAGTCCCTCATCATGCAATTCGACGCCTTCCCGTAGGCGGTGAGCAAGGCCGAGCAGGTGTCGGTGCCGCCCTCGTCGTAGAATACGAGGACAGAGCAGATAGTCTCCGTCGGCCGATGTGCCCTCCGATAAGCGTCGCACCGCGTGTAGGCCACGCTGCTAGCCGCCGCGGCAACGGCGTCTGACACTACCTCCCCCAGATCCGCCCCGGTGTAAACGCCATACAACCCGTCCGTGATCTCCGCCGCGGCCCGGGACCGCTCGATGAAGAGAAGGCGCACTGTTTGCGGCGCCTGGAGCATCCCTTCCAGATTATTGACGACCATCCCCACCCACTCGCCATGGCCGTTCTGGTCCAAACCTGTAGCCGCGACTCCCGCCCGAACCAGATCGCTCCGGGACTGCATCAGGGTGAGCGCCTCATTCACCAGGTCACTGAACTTTCCCACGTCGACCCTCGGAAACTGACCGGAGTCGTAGATGGGATAGTCCGGGTACAGTTCGCTCCAGGTCAACGCGATCGAATCCCGCAACTCATCCCATTCCGCGTCCGAGAACTCACAGTAGAGTTCGAAGTCCCTCAACGGATCGAAGTAGACTCCTATCGCATTGCCCCAATCTCGCCGTCGGCTACCAGCCCGTGCCGCCAGACCCTGCACGATCGTGCGTGGTCCGAAAGCCGCCACCGACGGCGTTGCGGTCCATCGTCCACCCTCAGGGTCGAAGTACTGGCTCGGACTGATGCGAGGCGCCATGGCGAGGTCCTTCAACCGCAGTAGAGGCGAACTGCCGCGGTGACGTTGAGGGTACCCGTCTGGGGGGTGGCGCCTCCGACGCTCGTGATCTGGGTACGAATCAGGACGCGGATGCGCATCCCCAGCTTCACGCGATCGACGAACGGCGTGCTGATGACATACGTGGTTCCAGTTTGGATCCCGAGCAACGAGACGGTGGACCAGTTCCCCAGCTCATACTTGTACTGGAGGACGACGTCATAGCTGAAGTTCGACGTGAAGTTGCTGCCCTCGGCGTGGATGACGATGTCCTGTATCGCCGGCCCAAGGCGTTCGAACTCCTCCCCGGTGACGACATACTCGTTGAAGAACCCGCTGGTGTTCGTCGCGCTCGCGCTGAAAGGCTCTGCCATCGCGAGCGTCAACACGAGATTCGCGCCGGGTCGTAACCCACCCATCCTCGCCTGACCCCTTGAGTTGCTGTTGTCGGTACATCCCATGCTCTCGGACCTCCTGACCCGAGGGTAGCCCGAAGCACGTATGGCGGCCCCCCCCCCCCCCGAGTTGACAGGCTTCTGACAACCGGCCCTGCGCGCCACCTTCTCCCGGGGGTGATGCGTCCGCCCGCCTGAACACCAAACACGCGCCACGTCCCCCCGCCCGCCGCTCCCCCCCATTCCGCGGTACCATGCCCCCCCGCCGGAGCCTCCCGTGAACAGCATCACCGTCGCCGCCCTCAAAGCCCGGATCGCCGCCAAGGAGGCATTCACCCTGGTGGACGTGCGCTCCCCCGAGGAGTTCGACGTGGAGCACATCCCCGGCGCCATCAACATCCCGGTGGACTCCCTCACCGGGGCGCTGGACCGCGTGCCCCGCGGTCGCCCGCTGATCGCCATCTGCGCCAAAGGTCACGGACGCTCCCGAGGCGCAGCCGCGACCCTCACCGCCGCCGGACTGCCCGATGTCGCCTTCCTCGAGGGGGGCCTCGCCGCGTGGCGTACGGACTGATCGCGGCGCCTACCCCCCCTCACACACCGACTCGGTGACCACCAGCGCGTCGATCAGGTGGTAGTTGGTGTAGGAGCCGGTGGCGGCGGTGAACCCGACGTACGCGGGGAAGGACAAGGACCGGGGCGCATCGAAGTCCAGGTAGGTCACGCCGTCGATCGCCGCGGTGACGTGCACCCCCGACACGACCACCGACATCGCGTGCCAGTTGCCATCCTCCATCTCGGGGAGCGGGGCCCAGGCGAGCACCGTGTAGGACCCGTCCAGGTGGAAGGAGATGTGATCCAACTGGGTGGGGTCCGAGTATTCAGCGTTGTACCAGGTATCTACTTCGATGGTCCACCCAGGCAGCCCCTGATAGCCGATGCCCCCACCGGTGGACCCTACGAAGCCGGTCATCCGGTCGGCGTCCAACGCGGTGAGGGACAGGCCGTCCGCGCCGCTCCCCCCGCTCGCGAAGAACAGGAAGTCGATGGTGACATCGTCGGCGGAGACGGTGGACACCGTCTGGAACGCCGTGCCCGCCTGGTCCGCGGCCGCGCTGGTGAGCTGCACCCAACTGTTGGGGTTGTCCCACACCGCGCTGCCCTCGAAGTGCCAGGTGGCGAGGTCGAGGGTGTCGACGTCGTAGCCGAGGTCCTGGCACACGGCGACCGACGTGGAGGTGGTGACGCCACAGCTGTCGGTGACGTCCACAGTGAGGGTGTGATTTCCGGCGGAGTGGTCGGTGGCGTTCCAGGGGATGGTGGCAAACCCGGCGCCGTCGGCCACGTCGACCCCGAGGGCGCCGTCCACGTCGCTGGTCCAGCTCACCGACAGCGTGTCCAACGGGTCGGCGTCGTCGGTGACGGTCGCCTCCAGGGCGGTGATGCCCGACACCGGGAGCACCGAGCCGGCGGGGGGGTTGGCCCAGACCACCGTCGGAGCGCCGTTGCCGGCCACGTACAGCGGCACCGCCACCTCGGGCTCGTCCGGATCGTCGCTGACCACGGTGAGCGTGCCGTCGCCGAAGCCCACCAGCGAGATCGGCTGCTCCGCCCCCGGCGCGACGGTGAACGGGGCCGGGTTCTCGCCCAAGGTCCACCCGCCGTCCACCGTCAGCGCCCGCACGAGCAGGTCGGCCTGACCGGCGTTCCCGACGGTGACCACGGTCTCGCCCAGCTCACACACCACCCCAAGGTCCACCGCGGCCGGGTCGACGACGATGTCGGGCCCGGGCGGCGCGGTCGTGCCCGGGTCGACGTCCTGCGGCTTCTCGTTGATGTCGTAGTCGGAGCAGGCGGCGAGGAGGAGGAACAGCACGAGCGGTCCTGGATCAGGGAGAGTATCGCACGCCCTCGTGCCCGCGCCGCCGCGATCAGCCCCCGAGCGTCGCCGCGAGGGCCAGCCGCGCATCGTCCACCGCTCCCCGACCCGCGCCACGAGCTACGGCGGCGGGCTGACCTCGGGTCCCGGGGTGGGATCCGGGTCCGGGGTGGGGTCGGGCCGTGGATCCGGCATGGGAGGCGGATCGGGGGTGGGGTCCGGCATCGGCGGTACCGGCGCAGGGAGGGTGGGCGGACTTGGAATCGTCGGGGATGGCACGTGAGGACAGCCGCCCAACCCGACCACGGCGAGCACGAAGGGGAGAGATCGCATAGGAAGCGGCACCCGCCTACTCCGCCGCCCGGGGAGCGGGCGCGCCCCCCGTCCGGGAGTCAGGGGCGAACTCCAGGCGAGCCAGCGCGTTGCGCTCCTCCGGAGAGGCGGAGGGGCCGGAGCCCAGCACCACCACGCCACGGCAGGCCGCGTCGCCCTCCCGCGGGATCCGCAGCGCGATGACCACGCACATGTCGCCCGGATCGCTGGTGCCCTCGAAGCGGTGGAAGGCCTCGATCGACCCGGGGTTCACCTGCCCGGAGTGATTCGGATCCCGACAGGACAGCGCGCCCTCGGCGTCGGTGTGCAGGTCGCAGGTGTAGCCCTGCTCCTGCCACTCGGCGACGAGCTCGGACACCGAAGGCTCCCGCCCGGGCTCGAGGTGGGCGCTCGGGGGGAGCGCGGTGCACGCCGGGCCCGAGAGGACGTCGCCGTTGGGAAGGAAACGGGAGCCGTGGAGCGGACAGTCCCAGGTGCTCGCCGTCTTGTTCCATTGCACCAGGCCCCCCAGGTGCGTACAGACCGGGGAGACCATCATCAGGCGGCCACCCGGGGTGCGGGAGGCCGCCACCCGCTCGCCGTCGACCCGCGCCAGCGCACCCTCGCCGGGCTGGAGGTCGATCCCCTCCGCGACACGGGTGAGCTGGTCACGGACGAGCCGCCACGCCACATTGCCGTTCTCCAGGAGGAAGTTGCGCGCGGAGGCGAGCGGCTTGAAGCGGCGCGAGCCGAACACGCTCACGGCCACCTCCGGTGCGCAGAGCTGGTCGGCGATGTCCAACGCAGCGGCGGTGCCGAAGGTGAGGCCGGTCCCGGCAAAGCCGGTGGCGGCGTAGACCCGGCGGTTCATGCCGAGCCGGCCGAAGTAGGGGAGCCCGTCCACCGGTTCGAAGACCTCGAAGGACCATCGCCAATCGACCGAGATCACGGAGAACCGTTCGCGCACGTAGCGCTCCAGCGCGGCGAAGCGGGCCTCGGGATCCGGCTCCTGGCCGACCTTGTGGTCCTCGCCGCCGGCCACGAGCACCGGGGTCCCGTCGGGAGCGATGGCGCATCGCAAGTAGTGGTAGGGGCGCTCGGTGTCCCAGTACAGGTCGGCCGGCAGCGGCCCGTCGATCCGAGCCGCGATGACATAGGACATGTAGGGTGCGACCCGCGCCTGGAGCGGCAGGCTCACGCCGATGGGGACGTGGGTTGCCTCGATCACGCTCTCCGCCTCGATGACGAACGACGCAGTCTCGACGCGGCAGGGTTCCCCATCGACGATCCGCACCACCTGCGTGTCCTCGAAGACATGATCCCCTCCCTGCGCGACGAGGCGGGCCAGCGCC
>JAYVAS010000018.1:0-7602 GCA_043750895.1 Pseudomonadota bacterium | reverse complement strand
GCGAGGTCCACCGGGCGCTCGAGGGTGACGTCGATGGTGTTGCAGTTCAGGTCCTGCGTCAGCTCGGTGAAGCAGGGCTCGGCGGCCAGGGCGGCGGCGACGAGGACGATCATGGCTCCTCCTCCTCGTCGAAGACGTCGGGATTGGGGGTGTCGTCGGCGGGCGGCGCTTCCCCCGGCGCCCGCTCGGTGGGGGGCAGCTCGATGACCGGCGCCTCGGGGATGATGGCCGCCTCCCCGGTCCAGGGGAGCAGGATGTCACGGCGGTAGGTGGGCGCGACCTCCCCGGGCTTGAGGCGACGCGTGATGTGGAACACGACCCGCCGACTCTGCGCCAGCGTGGACTCCTCGGTTCCCGGAGCGACCGGCTGCACCTCGCCCATGGATCGGCAAGCGAGGCGGTCGGGGTGTACGCCGGCGAGCACGAGCTCCTTGAACATCGCGCTCGCGCGACTCAGGGAGAGGTCGTAGTTGTAGAGGTAGGTTCCCTCCTCGCTCGCGTGACCCTCGATCACCACCTGGAGAATCTCGGGGTGGTCGCGGAGGATGGCGGCCACCTCGTGGATGGTGGGCAAGGACTCGGGGAGGATCCGGTCGGTGCCGAGCTCGAACTGCACCGGGTCGCGGATGACGCTCTGGTCGTCCTTGATCTTCGCCAGGACGACCGTGGTCTGGGGACGCTCGTCGGACAGGTCCCCCAGCGGCTGGATCTCGATCTCGCGCGCGATCGGCCGCGGCGGCGGCGGCGGGTCCGGTTCGGGGGGACGGACCACGGGCTTGCGGACCAGGTGCGCGGTCAACCCGAGGCCGACACGGTAATCGCTGGCCCCGTAGCCGATGTTCAGACCGCGGCCGACCCAGGTGTCGACGCGCACGGAGGGCCCGGTGTCGACCTGCAGGCCGCCCACCAGCTCGCTGCTGTTGGCACCGGCGCCCTCGCTCGCGAGCCCGGTTCGGGTGACCATCGACAGGCTCACGCGGGCGCGGTCGGTCCACACCTCCCAGGCCAGGCCTCCGTTGGCGCACAGCTCCGGGCCCACGGTGAGGCCGGCGTCGGTGTCCACCGGTGGGCGGAGGACGACCGTGGCGTTGGTGGCCAGCCGGAAACGGCCCAGGCGCATCTCGGCCAGCAGACCCGGCACGAAGCGGAACGTCCCCTCGCCGCGCCAGGCGTCGGTCGTGCCGATCGGCACCGCGGCGTCGACCGAGGCGCCGAGCCGGACCGGGCCCAGGCGGGGGCTGCCGATCGCCGCGCCGAGCCAGAGGTCGCCCAGCCCCACCCCGTCCGCGCCCAGCGTGTCGTTCTGGGTGCCCCAGTCGCCGATCACGGGGACCGCCACCCGGGCCGTGATCCCGCGGGTGATCTGCAGCGCGCCCGCCAGCTCCACCGACGTCCGGTTGCGCACCACGCCGTAGACCGTGTCCCCGGCGCCCACCAGCACGAGCGGATCGTGTGCGTAGGCCACGAAGGCGCCCGCGTGGACCATGCCCTTCGGCCCCTCGGCGAGCGTGTCCACGCCGATCATCGCGTCGTCGACGACCCGCGGGTGGATGAGGTCCACATCCAGCGAGCGGTCGGCGGCGTGCGCGACGGCGGCGAGCGCGAGGGCGGCGATCAGGGGAGGACCCAGGCGAGCTGTACCTGCACGGGGGACACCGACGCCGTCGGGGTCAGGCGCTGCAGGAGCGTCGTGCGGTCCCACAGCAGGGCGGGGTGCTCGGCGCGGGCCTGCGCCTCGTGCCCGGTGATGGGAACCAGGGCCCCCGCGAGGAATGCGCCGGTGAGGAGGGTCACGCCGCCCCAGAGCTGTTCGTCGCGGCGATCGGCGGTGTCCATCCGCGCCTCCCAGTCGTCGGTGTCGGCGCGCCAGTCCGTCCATTCGCGGTACGCGAGCGGATCGGGGCGGGTGCCCGTCTCTTCCGCCGGCCCGGCCAAGGTGATCAGGTACACCCCGCCTCCGCTGAGGCCGAGCCCGGCCCCGACCAGGGAGAGGTCCGCGACCCGCGCGGCGACACGATCCCGACGGAGTCGCGCCAGCGCCTCGGCGTCGCCGATCGCGGCGGCGAGCGGGCCGGAAGCCAGGGCAGCGTCGCTGCGGTCGAGCACCTGCCAGCCGCCGGGCACCGACGGCGCGTCGGCGATGCGAAACCGCGGCGGGGCCAGGAGGACCGCGGGTGGCGCCAGATCCACGCCCTCCGATGGACCCGGGCCCGCTGTGGGGATGACCACCGAGGCGGGGCCGGGCTCCGGCGCCGGAGCGACGGCATCGGTCGTGGGGACGGCGGCGTCGGTCGCGGGAGCGGCGGTCTGGGTCGCGGGAGCGACGGCTTCGGTCGCGGGAGCGGCGGGCTCATCCTCGGTCGCGAAGGCGCGACTCGAGGCGCCAGCGAGGAGGAGCCACATGTCTCTACTGTAGCGTGAGCCGCGTCGGTGCGCGCTCCAAAGGCTGTCCCGGGGCCGCCTATCTGAACGGCACGAAGTGGCGGGAGGCGTCGAAGCCCCGCGCGACGATCGCGTTCAGGTCGAAACGTTCGCCGTAGGGCAACGCCGGATCGATGTCCCACTTCCGCTTGAAGACGCCCCAGTTCTCGATCAGGAGGCGGTTGTAGTCGATCTTGGCGGACACCGCGGTTTGGCTCCCGAGGTGTCGGATGAAACAGTCGCGGGCCACCCGGAGGTGGTAGCCGGCGATGGTGGCGCGCAGGCTCCAGTCGTTGTCCTCGAAGCCCCACCGGCCGAAGCCCTCGTCGATGCCGCCGATCTGCTCGATGACCTCGCGCTGGGCGAGGATGAAGAACAGGATGAGCTGGGTGGTGTAGCTGTACTTCCCCTGGTTCTCGAGGTGCACGGCGGCGGCGTAGGCGTCGAGCGACTCGCCCTCCCGCGGCGGCCGGGCCGCCTTCTGCATGTCCACCACGTAGTCGGAGACCGGCCCCACCATCCCGATGTCGGGCCAGGCGTCCAGGTGGCCCACCAGGATCTCGTGCCAGCGCGGCGTGAACAGCACGTCGTTGTCGCAGAAGAGGATGCGTTCGCCGGACGCGACCGCCAGCCCCCGGTTCCGCGCGGCCGGCGCCCCGAGGTTGCGGCCCATCTCCAGCACGCGTACGTCCGGCTGCTTCCGGAGCCACTCCAGACTCCCGTCGGTGCTGCCGTTGTCGACGAGGATGAGCTCGGTCGGCGCGGTGGTGGTGGAACGCAGCGTGGCGAGGCAGCCCTCCACGTGGGGGAACCCGTTGAGGTTCGGGATCACGATGGAGGTCATGGTGCGGGGCGTCCGCGGGCGGATCTGGAGCGGGGAGGCCCAGCCTTCGTAGGCGCTGAGCAGCCCGCGATCGAAGTGCTGCACGAGCAGACCGCGAATCGCCTGCGTGACGCGTTCGCGATCGGGCGCCCCGGGAGGGAGGCCGCGCGCGAGCGCGGCGGCGGTGGAGAGCGCGAGCACGTCGCGGGCGGGGGCGGTCGCCTCGACCCGGGAGCGGAGCTTCAGGCGGACCTCGGGCCCGCCGTCGGCGTGCCCCTTCAGAACGGCCTGGCCGTGTTTGCGGTGGATGCGCAGGGTCTCGGCGCCCAGCGTCTCCGCCCGGCGGAGGTAGCCCTCGAGGTTCAGCCGGTGGTCGTGACCGGCGCCGATGGCGGGCTCGTAGCGCACCTGGACACCGACCGCCTCCAATCGCCGCCCGAGCTCGACGTCCTCGCAGAGCGCGTGTCGGAAGGCGGGGTCGAAGCCCCCCACGCTCCGCACCACCTCGGTGGGGACCGAGAGGTTGCAGGTCCAGAAGGTCTCCCACCCGTACCGCCTGCCCGCCTCGAGGCGGGTGTACCCGAACAGCAGGGTCGTCTGCTGCATCAGCGCGGTGAGGGGGTCATCGAGGTGCTCGGGGAGGAAGTCGAAGCGGCCCAGGATCGCTTCGGGCACTTCGCAGCTCCGCTGGGCGTCGAGGTGCCGGCGCAGCCCGTCGGGGTCGGGGAGGGTGTCGTCGTTGTAGATGACGAGCCACTTTCCGCGGGCCTGGGCGATGGCGCGGTTGCGGGCGGCCGCCGGGCCGGCGTTGTCCTGCCGCACCAGCGAGAACGCGTAGGGGCGGGGCCCGGTGTCGGCGGTCGGCGTGGGGCTGCCGTCGTCCACCACGATGACCTCGAAGGCGGCCGGTGGCAGGTCCTGCAGCGCGAGGCGATCGAGCAGGTTTCGGAGCGCCTCGGGTCGGTCGTAGGTGGGGATGATGACCGAGAGCAGGGGGGGCGCTCCGGGCACCACGGCGGGATGGGGCTGGGTCGGACCGCCGGCGCCGTGTACGCCGGCCTCCTGGAGGACGAGGGCCGGTAGGGGGTGTGTCGGGTCGATGCCCTGGAGGCGCCGGGCAAACCGACACGCCTCGCCGGTGTGCCCGGTCAGGAGCAGCAGCTCGGCGGACAGGGCGAGGAGCTCGGGGTCGCGCGGGCTCAGCAGGCGCGCGCCGGCGAGCGCCGCCAGCGCCTCGTCCGGATGACCGAGCGCGTGCAGGGCGGTGGCGATCGCGGTCCACGCCAGCGGGGCGCGGGGGGCGAGGCGCAACGCGGCGAGCCAGGCGCCCAGCGCCGCCGCGGCGTCTCCGGCTTCGGCGGCGCGCGTGCCAGCGGCGATCAGCTCCGCGACCGGCATCGGCGCCGGGGTCTGGGGGGCGTAGCCGGCGAGGGTCGCCCAGAGGGGACCGAGGGTGCGCGCGGCCACGAGGCGGGGCCGTCGGTGGAGGGACTGGAGCGGGAGGGCGAGGGCCCGGTCGAGGAAGGCCCTCCGTTCGGCGTCGAGGCCCAGCGCTTCGCAGGCGTCGGCGGCGATGAGCCATGCGTCGGCGACCGGGCGCGACAACAGGGGCTCCGCGAGGGCGAGCGCGCGGCGCGGGTTCGCGCTGACGTGGGCTTCGGCGAGCGCGAGTTGAGCGTCGAGGTCGTCCGGTCGCTCGGCCAGGACGGTGGTGAGCAGCGGGAGCGCCTCGGCCGGGCGCCCCTGGGCGAGCAGGGTAACCGCCAGACGCAGGCTGCTCTGCCAGCCGGTGGCGCCGGGGAGCGGCTCCTCGGGCCAGCCGGTCTTCTTCGTGGCCAGAGCGGCGCGGAACCACCGTTCGGCCTCGGCCCAGCCCTCGCCGTCGGCGAGCGCGCGTTTGGCCCAGGCCGTCCCCGTGAGCAGGGGAAGGTTGGGATGGTTCACCGGGGCCCAGGTCATGACCTCGGTGAGCATGGTGATCGCCTCGTCACACTGGCCCCGCTCGAGCAGGCGATGCGCACGCGTCGAGACCAACTGCACGTAGGCCGGGTTCTCGCCGGCAGCGCGGGATGCGTGGAGGTCGGGCCAGCCACGCTCCAGCTCACGGTCCGCCCGGGGCAGGTCCCCCACGCGGATGAGCTCACGGGCCAGATAGCTCCGGGCCACCGGGCTGTTCGGTTCGAGCTCGCAACGGCGCTCCAGCAACCGCAGGTTGCGCGCGTCCTTCTTCAGCGCCGCCCGCAGCTCGGGGACGGTGCCGTAGTGGATGATGGGGGCCTCGACCCGGCCGGTCTGGCGTTTTCCGCGCGTCAGCCAGGTGCCGATCGACTCGTGGACCACCCCCTCCCAGGAGAGGTCGGGCACGCGCCGGACCAGCCGGGGCAGCCAGACGGCCTCCCCGCGGGTGGCCTTGCCCGCGAGCACCTCGGCGAAGGTGGCGTCGAGGCGGCTCGCGTTGGTGAGCGGCAGCAGGAAGCAGTCGATCTGGGGGCTGCGCATCGCCTTTCGCAGCGCCGCGCCGGCGCCGGGCCCCAGCCGCTCGTCGGCGTCGAGGACCAGGATCCAGTCGCCGGTCGCCACGGGGAGGGCGGCGTTGCGGGCCGCCGCGAAGTCGTCGTGCCAGGGGTGATCGACGATCCGCGCGCCGGCCGCCTGCGCGATGGCGCGGGTCTGGTCGGCGCTGCCGGTGTCGACGACGATGATCTCGTCCACGATGCCCTTCACCGAGGCGAGACACTCGGGCAGCATCATCTCCTCGTCGCGAGCGATCAGGCACAGGGACAGGCGCGGCATCGGACCTCCGGCGCAGACCATCGGTCGGTCGCAGCCGGAGTTGAGTCGGCGGCGGGGAGCGCCGCGCGGCGGGCTAGGCCGGCTAGGCCAGGATCATCCGCGTGTACGCGCCCACGAAGAAGGTCAGGATGATGATCCCGCCGAAGGTGTGGACGGTGTTGAGGTACTTGAAGTGGGTCTCGGACTTCCCGAAGTCCCAGCCGGTGTTGAACGACCCCAGCGACTGGAGCGACACGTAGAAGACGCCGATCCAGGGCACGTCCCGCATCGCGACGTCCTCGCCGTCGAAGGAGATGATGGTGTCGGGGCACCAAAGCTTGTAGATGACGGTGAACGCGGCGCACACCACCAGCGCGGTGACGGCGAGGTTCCCCAGGCGCACCCCCCAGCCGAAGGCCAGCTCGAACAGGGCCCAGCGCACCGGGAAGCCGATGACGCCGGCGATCCCGCCCCAGCGCAGCTCCGCGAAGGAGGCGTGGTGCTTGATCCACCAGTACGCCCAGTCCTCGTCGGAGGTCATGGCGCGGTCCCCGAAGGACTGCTTGAGCGAGACGTACTCGTCGATGGCGCGGTCGTAGCAGTCGGCGCGCACCGCGTCGGCGTCGAACTTACCGTCGCGGAAACGGCGGAGGATCCGGGGCTGGCCCTCGAGCGGGGCGTCCTGGGTGGCGCACTGCTCGAACCACAGGCGGCGTGCGCCCGTCTCCGGGTCCTCGATCTGGTCCCGGGCCACCTGGAAGGTGCCGATCTCGGCGCCGTAGAAGGACAGCGTCGCGTCGCCCACGAAGCGGGCGTCGGTCATGGTGACCCGCCCCGGGACGTTCGCGTCGTCGAGCATCAGGGTCTCGCGGAACTCGGCCTCGTTCAGCGCCAGCTCGGACGCGTAGATCGTGGTGAAGTCCGCCGCGCCGATGAACACCGTGCGCTCGAAGTGGGTCTCCCCCAGGAACTGGGTGTTGTAGAACTCGGCCGTGCTGGGCTTGCCGGGAGTGCCGAAGGTGACGCCCTCGAAGATGCAGAAGCCCCCGAAGACCGAGTTGGCGAAGGAGAGGTTGCCGGCGATCCGCGCGGTGAGGTCGTCCACGTGGGCGACGCCGTACGAGGACTGGGTCGTGAGCGGCACGTCGGCGTCTTCGTCGCCCTGGTAGTCACGGTAGAGCGGCAGCAGCGGCTCGGGGTCGGCGAGGTGGCGGGCGCGGGTGGCGTCGTCGAGCGAGAAGCGCACCTTGCCGTCGAAGCGGGCGTCGGCGAAGCGGGCGTCGGCGCGTAGATCGGCGCCGAGGAAGTCCATCCCACCCAGGAAGACCTCCTTCATGTCCAGCGGGGCGTCGAACACCGCGCGGCTCATGTTGAGCCGGCCCTTGATCCGCGTGGCGGTGAAGCTGACCGGCCCACCGAACGTGGTGTTCTCGAAGGTCGCGGCGCGCTGCCACTCGCAGTCGTCGAACTGCACCGGCCCTTCGAAACGGACCGAGTTGAAGTAGATGTCCCGCTCGGCGGAGAGCCCGGTGAAGGTGGTCTGCTTGCGGAAACGGGCGTTCCCGAACATGGCGCTCTCGATCATC
>JAYVAS010000017.1:0-17907 GCA_043750895.1 Pseudomonadota bacterium | reverse complement strand
CGGCGCGCGCCGCTGCCGCCGCCGCCGCGGGCGCCGCCGCGCGGGACTTCTCCCGGTCGACGAGCTTGGGGTCGGGGCGCGGCGCGACGGCCGGCTCGGGGATCTTGGCGGCGACTGGCGCGGCTTCGGGGGGCTTGGCGGTGACCGGGGCGGGCTCGGGCAAGTCGTCCCGAACCGCGATCGCGCGCGCTTCGGCGCGTACCTGCAGGGCGGCCGTGCGATCGACAAGCTGCGCCGTCCGTTCGGTGATCGATCGCGGGGTCGCCGGGGGAGGTGCTGCCAGGGGCGATTCGGGGAGGCGCGCTTCCAGGTCGGCGAGCCGGTGCTCGACGCGCGCCGCGCGCAGGGCGAGCGCCTCGGCCGGTGGCGGCGCGGCACGTTCGGGCGCGGTCGGCGGTGCCGCGTCCAGAACGTCCTCCGGAACGGCGGGCGAGGGGTCCTTCGCGGCGACGGGGGGCGGCGGCGGGGCCGGAGTTTTCGCGGGGACCGGAGTTTTCGCGGCGACCGGGGTTGGCGGGGTGACCGGCGGCTTCGCGGGGGCCGGGGCCGGGGGCGTGACCGGCGGCTTCGCGGCGACCGGGGTTGGCGGCGTGACCGGCGGCTTCGCGGCGACGGGTGCCTTCGCGGGGATCGGGTCCTTCGGGTCGAGCGGGTCCTTCTCCGAGACCGGCCGCGGATCCGGCTTCTGCGGATCCGGTTTCTTCGGCTCGGGTTTCTTCGGCGCCGGCTGCGCCGGCTCGGGCTCCAGCGGCTCGGGTTCCACCGCGTCGGGCTCCGGCGCCGCGTCGGGCTCCGGCTCCGCGACGTCGGGCGCCAGCGGAGCGCGCCTGGCTGCGGTGTCGACCTCCGCCGCCTCGATGCTCGCCTCGATCTGGTCGAGCCGCGCTTCCACCAGGTCGAGCTCGGCGTCGAGGGTCTCGGTCGCGACCTCTGGCGTCCGCTCGGGGGGCGGCGCGGTCGCGGGCGTCGGCTCATCCTCGAACTGGATTCGCACCAGGTCCTCGGCGGCGGGGCGCGACCCCACCCACACCAGCACCACCAGATGCAGCCCCAGGGACAACGAGCCCCACGATCCGGCCCGGCGGGCTCGTGCGACGGCAGCACGGGGCGTCGATTCCTGCATCTCGGTCCTGACTATCCGTCCCTATCGGTCGGCGCGCCTGTGCCTTTCGTTACGGGCTCGTGCAGGATGCGTTGCCGAACCGGGACAGACCGGCGATGCTCGCGACGTGGACGACTCTTCGGCCCTCCCCTTCCGCGTGCTTCGCCGCAGTCTGCGCGCCGCGAGCCGCGCCGGGGCCACCATGGTCGAGCGGGTGTTGCGCCGCGACGATCTGCCCTACCCGGCGCAGTCGCCCGTGCCGGAGGGGCGCAACGCGCGCGGCCCGACCGGGGGCCCGGTGGTCCGCTTCGACACGGTGGCGAGCCCCATTCCGCGCGGGCTCTCGCTGCTGGACGCGGCGAACGCCTCCGGCGTGGACCTGCGGTCCTATTGCGGCGGGAACTGCAGTTGTGGCACCTGCCGCGTCGAGATCCTCCGCGGCGGCGGGAACCTGTCGCCGATGTTGGGAACCGAGGCGTTCGTGCTCGGCGCCGAAGCGGTGCGCCGCGGCGATCGGCTCGCCTGTCAGGCCCAGGCAAACGGGGACGTCGACGTGCGCGTACCCGAGTGGTTCTGATCCGGTAGGCCCCGGTTCGCCTCGCGCGCGCACGGCGAGAGCGGCGGAGCGGGTCGTCGCGCAGGGGCCCGCCCTCGCACGCGGACTTACTGCCTCTGACGTCCCCGTTGCCCCGATGACCGCGGCGGCGTACCCTGGTGCCCTTCTCTCTCCGAGGCGGCAATGAAAATCGGAACCCTCCTCCTCCTGGTGGCCGCCATCGTCGGCGGCGGCTGGGCCTACTACTTCGGGACGCACGAAGTCCAAGCCTACAAGATGAACGACATCGTCGGAACGACCGTTCTCACCTGGGTTTCCCTAGGGGATACGCGGGCGCACCAGAAGCTCGACCAGGAGCTGAGGCGCCGGGAAATGCCCGACTACATCACGCCGGAGCAGTGCACCTTCTACGAGGAGGCCGGGGAGAAGACCGTGGAGTGCTCCTGGGTGGTCGACGTGTACCTGCCCATGGTCAAGGAAGGGCGCCGCTTGCGGTACCGGGTGGCGAAGTCCGGGTTGGCCAACGGCGATCTCGTCGATCGATGAGCGGGTCGGGCCGGGTGTGGGTCTGATGCGCGTCGTGCTGACCGATGCCGGCGTGGCGGCCGCCGTGGTGTCCATCGTCGATGCCCTCGACGCGGCGATGGCGGCGGCACCGCCCGCCCAGCGGTGGGCGCTGGTCGGCATCCGGCGCGGCGGGGTGGTCCTGGCCGATCGGCTGGGCGCCGCGCTGGTCGCGCGCGGTCATCCGCGTCCCTCCCGGGGCGACGTGGACATCACCCTCTACCGGGACGACCTCTACACCGGCCTGGAGCGTCCGGTCCTCGGTCACACCGAGCTGCCCTTCGAGGTGAGGGGCACCGGCATCGTGCTGGTGGACGACGTCCTCTTCACCGGCCGCACGGTGCGCGCCGCCCTCGGCGAGATTCACGACTTCGGCAGGCCGGCGTTCGTGCGGTTGGCGGTCCTGGTGGATCGCGGCCACCACGAGCTCCCCATCGCCGCAGACTTCGTCGGGTGCACGCTCCCGACGGCGCTGGACGACCGGGTCGAGGTCTCCTGGGACCCGGACGTGGTCCGGGTGGAGAAGCGGTCGTGAAACGGAAGGACATGCTGGGGCTGCGGGACGCCTCCCGGGCCGAGATCGCGCACATCCTCGCCACCGCCGAGCAGATGCGGGAGGTTGGACGACGCAAGGTCAAAAAGGTGCCCCCGCTCCGCGGACGCCTCGTGGTCACGCTGTTCTTCGAGAACTCCACCCGCACCCGCACCAGCTTCGAGCTGGCCGCCAAGCGCCTCTCGGCCGACACCCTCTCGTTCAACGTCGCGACCTCGTCCACGACCAAGGGCGAGACGTTGATGGACACCGCCCGCACCATCTACGCGATGCAACCCGACGCGATCGTGGTCCGCCACAGCTACGCCGGTGCCGCGCACCTGCTCGCGCGGAGCTTCCCCTGGTCGGTGCTCAACGCGGGCGACGGCATCAACGAGCACCCGAGCCAGGCGCTGCTCGACATGCTCACCATCCAGGACCGGTTGGGCGGGCTCGAAGGCCGCACCGTGGCCATCGTCGGCGACGTGCAGCACTCCCGGGTCGCCCGTTCGAACATCTGGGGCCTCACCACCATGGGGGCCAAGGTGGTGGTGGCGGGCCCGGGAACGATGGTCCGCAGCGATCTGGCCGGGCTTCCGGTCGAGAAGCGGCACACCATCGACGAGGTGGTGCGCGACGCCGACGTGATCATGATGCTGCGCATCCAGCACGAACGCCTGGGCCCGGCGGTGCTGCCGAGCGCCCGCGAGTATGCCGCGTTCTACGGGCTCGACCTCGCGCGGCTCCGCCGCGCGCGCCCGGACGTGGTGGTCATGCACCCCGGGCCGATCAACCGGGGCGTGGAGATCGGCGCCGACGTCGCGGACGGGCCCCAGAGCGTCATCCTGGATCAGGTCACCAACGGCATCGCCGTCCGGATGGCCCTCCTGTTCCTCCTCCTCGGACAGAACGACGATGCCGCGGATTGAGAACGTGCGGGTGTGGGGAACCGTCGGGCTGTCCACCGTCGACCTGGGGGAGCCGGGCCCGGCCATCGACGGCGCGGGCCTCGTGCTCGTCCCCTCGCTGGTGGACCTCGCCTGTGATCCGGGCTTCCCCGGCTTCCCCACGCGGGAGAACCTGGCGTCGCTCTCCGCAGCGGCCCGGGCGGGCGGCTTCTCCGACCTGGTGACCTCCCCCGCCACCACCCCGGTGGTGGACACCCCCGAACACCTCGCCGACATGCGGCGGACCGGGCCGGGTGGAGTCCGCCGCTGGCCCCTCGGGGCGATCACCCGCGGGCTCGCGGGGCGTGAGCTCGCCGAGGTCGGGCTGATGACCCGGCAAGGAGTGGCGGGTATGTCGGACGGCGGGCACACCATCGGCGACACGGTGGTGCTCAGGAACGCCCTCGAGTACGCGGCCGCCTGCGGTGTGCGCCTGTACCTGCGGCCGGCGGACGCCAGCCTGGACCAATTGGGCCAGGTCCACGAGAGCCCCATCGCCGCCCGGATCGGCATCCGCGGCAACCCGGCGTCCACCGAGGAGATCGGCCTGGCGCGGGTGCTGGCCCTGGTTCGCGCCACCGGCTGCGCGGTGCACCTGCAGCCGATCAGCTCCGCCCGCGGCGTGGCCATGGTGCGCGCGGCGCGGGCCGAAGGGCTCCCGATCACGGCGGCCGTCGCGGCCCGCTCGTTGGTGCTCGACGAAGGCGCGCTCGAGTCCGGCAACTACGACACCCGGTTCCGCCTCCACCCCCCGTTGCGCAGCGCCGAAGACCGTCTGGCGCTGATCGCCGGGGTGCGGGAGGGCGTGTTGCTCGTCACCGCCGACCACCAACCACGGGCACCCGAGGAGAAGGAACTCGAGTTCGAGCGCGCCGTCCCCGGATCCACGGGGCTCGAGTCCGCGTTCGGGGCGGCGCTGACCGCGCTCGAAGACCTCGACCTGGTGGTGGCCGCGTTGTGCCTCGGGCCGCGTCGTCTGCTCCCCGAGCGGCCGTCCGGCTGGACCCTCGTGGATCCGAACGCGACGAGCACGGTCGATCCGGCGTCCCATCGCTCGATGGCGCGAAACGACGCCCTGGCCGGGATGGTGCTCCGGGGGGTCGTGCGCGGCTGCTTCCCCGCCGCGTCGCTCCCCGTGGACGCCGTGTTAGGGGGCCCGACATGAACGACCGCATTCCGATGACTCCCGAGGGGCACGCCAAGCTCCTGGTCGAGTTCAAGCACCTCCGTGAGGTGGCGCGCCCGCAAGTAGTGAAGGACATCGAAGAGGCGCGCGCCCACGGCGACATCTCCGAGAACTCCGAGTACGAGGACGCGAAGGACCGCCAGGGGCACATCGAGGCGCGGGTTCGGGTGCTCGAATCACGGCTCTCCCTCGCCGAGGTCATCGACATCAAGACCGTCCCGGTCACGGACCGGGTCATGTTCGGCGTCACCGTCGAGCTCGAGGATCAGGACACCGGCGAGTCGGTCAGCTACCGCATCGTCGGTCTCGAAGAGGTGGACGCCAAGTTGGGCCTCATCTCGTACAGCTCCCCAATCGGGAAGGCAATCATCGGCAAGCGCACCGGTGACGAGGTCCGGTTCGACACCCCGAAGGGGCAACGCACCGTCGTGATCTCCGCCGTCCACTACCGTTGAGGTTTCCATGACGACGGCGCACGACGCCCTGGCGGTCATCGACCGCACGCTGGGCTGGCTCAGCCGCGACCCGGCCCACCTCGAGACGGCGCGCTACACCGAGGCCACCCTCGGCCGGTGGATCGCCGCCACCGAAGCGGCCGACGACTCCCTCGCCGACCTCTGCGCCGACGCCCGTGCGGCGCTGTCCGGCTTCGACGCCGAGCCAGCCGCCCGCGCCGAGCGCGTGGCGCGGCTCACGTCGTTGATGGACGCGGTGCGCGGCCGAATCGGTCCGATCGCGCCGGCCGCCGTCGCGGTGCGGGCGCAGCTGCTGCCGCTGGGGGTCGCCGACGAACGGCCGCTCCCACCCGTGCCGCCGCCCCCCCCGGTCGTGGATCCCATCCCGCTCACCGAGCCCACTTCGTTCCGTGACGATGGCGGCTACGCCGAGCCGGGCCGTGACGATCGCAGCGAGCCCCCGAGCCGCCCCGCGCGTGGGGAACGGCGGGATTCGGGCGGCGGGGCGGGCCGAGGAGAACGGTCCGAGCGGGCCGAGGGGTCGGGTCGTGCCGAACGGGCCGATCGCACCGAACGTCCGGAAGGCGCTGGTCGCCCCGAACGCGGTGACCGCCCGCAAGGGCGGGAACGGTCTGGTCGCGGCCGACAGTCCGCCCGCGCCACGGCCGAGGCCGAGACCGCCGAGGCGGACGCCCGCGCCCTGGCCGATGCCGAACGCCGCGACAGCGAACGGCGGGACGCCGAGCGCCGTGCGCCGCCGCCGCCGCCCGAGCCGCGCACCTTCCCCCTCGGGCACCCGGACGGGACCGGGGTTTCGATCGAGAGCCTGGGCGTCCTCGACGCGGGAGAGGTCGCCGCGCTCACCGCGGCTGGGATCAACACCGTCGCCGACCTGCTCACCCGCGCGCCCGTGGCCATCGTTCGGGCCGGGGAACGCCTCGTGCCGGATGCCATCGGGCCGGGCCCGGTGCTCGCACGGGGCAAGGTCAGCCGGCGTGTCACCCGCCTGCTCCCCATCGGCAAGATGTACGAGCTGCGTCTCACCAACGAGCGCCACGCGGTCACCTGTCGCTGGCCGGGGGACCCTCCTCCCGACGTACGCGGCTTCGCCTCCGGGGTCGAGGTGGGCGTCGCCGGGCGGGTCGAGCTCGAAGACAACGGGCCGGTCATCATCAGCGGCGAGGTCCTCGGGATCGACGGCCGCGGGGGGGATTGGTTCCCCCGGTACGGTATCGACGGCATCGCCGACGAGGCCGTCCGGACCGCGGTGCGCGCCGCGCTCCGGATCCACGCCGACGCGATCATGGACCACCTCCCCCCGGAGCTGCTCGAGCGCTTCAAGCTGCTCGCGCTCTCGCCGGCGCTGCGCGACGTGCACTTCCCGTCCAACGTGACCCGCAAGGGACGGTCACGGATGGTGTTCGACGAGCTGCTCCAGGTGCAGCTGGGCACCGCGCTCAGCCGGCGCGGTGCCGGTCGGGACCGCGGCGTGCAGAACCCGGTCAACCACGGCCTCGTGGCCCGGGCCATGGCGATCGAGAACTGGAGCTTCACCGACGCCCAGGAGGCGGCGTTCGACGACATCCGTCGTGACCTCCGCCGGAACCAGGCGATGGCCCGGTTGCTCCAGGGTGAGCCGGGGAGCGGCACCGACCTCGTCATCCGCGCGTCGATGCTCACCGTGGCGGCCACGCAGCACCAGGCCCTGTACCTGGCGCCCGACGCGCTCACCGCCGAGCACCGCTTCCTCTTCTCCGAGCAGCTCTTCAAGGCGGCGGGCGTCGAACCCGTGCTGCTGAACGGCAACAGCGCCCGATCGGTGCTCGAGGCCATCAAGAAGGGCGAGACCCTGATCGCCTACGGCACCCACGCGCTGCTCAAGGAACTTCCGGCGTTCCGGAAGCTCGGGCTCGTGGTCGTCGAGGAACACGGCGGCTCCTACGGGGCCAGCGCCGCCCTCGAAGACGTCCCGTCGCGCCCCGATCTGCTCGTGTTCACGCCCACGCCGGTCGCCACCGCCATCGCCCTGACCGTCTACGGGCACCTCGCCGTCACCGCGCTGGGGCGGGGACCGGGTGCCGGCGCCACCGCTCGGGTGATAGCCGCCTCTGAGCGGGAGACGGCCTACGTCGCGGCGCGCGAGGCGCTCGAAGGCCGCCAGCAGGTCATGCTGGTGTTCCCGGTGGTCAAGAACCAGGACCTGTTGTCGCCCTCGGAGGCCCGCCGGCTGTCCGAGGTCCTCGCGACCGATCACTTCCCGGGGGTCCGGATCGGCATCTTCAATGGCGGCATGAGCCGGGAAGAGCGTTTCCGGGCGTACGACGACTTCGCGCATCGGCGCACCGATCTGCTCCTCGCCACCTCGTTTCTGGAGCACGGGCCGCCGGTGCCGGACGCGTCGGTGCTCATCGTCGAGCACGCCCACATGATCGACCTCACGCGGCTACACCGCCTGCGCGGGCACGTCGCGGGCGGCTTCCGCGTGGGGCAGTGCTTCCTCGTGGTGCCGGACGAGGCCGCCGATGCCGAGCGCACGCGCCTCGACGTCTTCGTGGGCGAGCCGGACGGGTACCAGATCGCCGAGCACGACCTCGCCGCGCGTGGGCTCGAGGCCTTCCTCGGGGACGGCGTGGACGCGGTGCCGGTGTTCTCGTGGGCCGACCCGGTCCAGGATCGTGAGCTCCTGCTCCGCACCCGCGCGGAGGCAGTACGCCTCCTGCAGTTCGACCCGGGGCTCCGGCGTCGGGCACACCGCGCCCTGCTCGCGCTGGTGCGCCACCGCGTGGGCGAGGAAGTCGGCGGGGACGCCAGCGAGGCGCCCCCGGGCGGGAGCGAACGGGCGGCTTCCCAGGGCGACAACGCCGGGGCCGGCGCGAACAAGGACGCCGGAGGACGGGGACGTCGGCGTCGTCGTCGTCGCTGACCAGGTCGCCTACACCAGGCTCCGTCGGGGCAATCAGCTCGGGGCACCGCCGCGCGTGACCGCCCGGTGCAGCTCGGACAGGCCGCCCAGCAGGACCACGCCCAGAAACGCGCTCGTGAACAGGAGCGCCGCCCCGGCGGCGGCTTCGCGCGGCACCAGTTCGCCGCCGACGAGCGTCATCGTCAGCTCGCGGACGCCGAAGCCACCCACCGTCACCGGGGCGATCTCGGCGAGGCTGGTGGCGACGCTCACCCACGCGGCGTCGGGCAGTCCCAAGGGGTGACCTGAGGCCACGAAGCACGCCGCGGTGGTCCCCGCGAAGCAGAGGTGCGCGGCCGAGGTGGCGAGGGCGGCCTGGCCGAGCGCGGCGAGGCTGGGGAACCGACCGGGCGCGATCCAGCGACTCAGCAGGCGGGGCGCGCGTCGGAGCACCAGCAGGCCGACGCCGCCGGCGGCCGCGGTGGCCGTGAGGACGGCGGAGGCGGCCAGGCCGTGGCCCCGGACGGTCTCGGACCAGGGTAGGAGCACCAGGCCCACGAGGCCGGCGCTCCCGCCGCCGACCAGCCGCGCGGCGAGGATCGCGGTCGCGACCGTGGCGCCCTCGCCGCGCGCGCGGGCGATACGCACCCCCTTGACGACCTCTCCGGCGATCCCCCCGGGGACCATGGTCGACCAGAACACGCTCGCGAGATCGTGGCGGACCATCTCGCCTACGGTCAGGCCGATGCCGGCGTCGGCCAGAAGACGCCGCCACGAGAGGCCGTTGAGGAACTGCCCGGCGAGGTAGCCGAGGCCGGCGAGCGCGAACCAGCGCCGGTCGGCGCGGGCCACCGCGGCGGCTGCGGCGTCCAGGTCCACCCAGGAGACGAAGAGGCCCAGCAGCACCACGGTGACCACAAGGCGCAGGACGGTGGCTGGGAGGCGCGCCAAGTCCCCTGCGCGGTATGCCGTTGAGGGATTAAGGTCGACGGCACACATGCCCGCCGCCACCAGCACCGTCGATTTCGCGGTCCCTCCCGCCCTGCTCATGCGGGTGATCACCGACTTCTCCGCGTACCCTCGGTTCATTCCGGAGATGGAGGAGGCGGTGGTGCTGGTCGACGAGGGGGACGCGTGGACCGTGCGCTTCGCCGTCCGCATGATCCGCCGGTTGGAGTACACCCTCAGGTTGGTGCGCGAGAGCGATTTGCGGCTCTCCTGGACCCGCGTGGAGGGGGTGTTTCGTGCCAATGACGGGAGCTGGGACCTCGAGCCGCGCGACGAGGGGCGGGCTACCCGCGCGGTCTACCGTGTGGACCTGGATCTCGGGATGTTCGTGCCGGGCTCGGTCATGAAGACCCTCGTGGAGGTCCACCTCCCTGCCACGCTCGCCGCGTTCAAGCTCCGCGCCGAATCGCTCCCGGCCGAAGGGTAGCGCGGAGCTGGAGGGTGGGGACGACCAGCAGGTCAATCCACGCCGCGCTCAGACTGACCACCATCAGCGCCGCGCCGGCCGGCCCGCCGCGCCCGAACTGCGCGCCGATGTGGGCCACGGCGTTGGCGTGGCTGAGGGCCCACGTGACGGCGGCGGCGACGAGAGCGCCGACCAGGACGTTGGCTGCAACGAACCCAACATAGGCCGTGTGTTCTGCCCCTGTACGCAAACGTCCGTACATTGTCCCTCCTCCAACGACGATGTTCGAAGTCTACCGCTGTCAAGACCCATCCGTCGAGCGGCGAGGGTTCATTTTCTCAAATTCTCTTGAACGGGCTACTCCAGGAAAGGAGGCCGAGAGAGCGAGTAGTTCGCGCTGGCGTCCCCCGTGAAGTCCGCGCGGATCGATCCGCCGGGACCGACGATGCGCAGCGTGAGTTCCGGTGCCGCGCCATCCCCATCCCAATCGTGGATCCGAACGAAGCGTAGACGAATGCGTCCTCCTTCGAGGGTGTTGTCGTCTGGCGGGCGACCGGCGTCGCCGTCGACGGAGAGCTGGAACAAGGGGGCCAGCGGCGCGAGGCGGGAGGGGAGGGTGACGACCACGTCGTCGGCCAGGACCGGGGTCCTGGAGACTTCGATGGACACTTCGCTCCGTACCGCCTGGAGCGCCACGTTCAAGGCCGTGGTCGCGGGCGAGCCCGGGGGCGGTGGGGGCGCCGCGCGCAGCGCTTCGGCGACCCGCTTCTTGAAGTCGCTGGTGTCGACCCACATCACGCCGTCTTCGGTGATCAGGATGGAGCGTGTCTTCTCGAAGATCACCGCGTCGATGCCTTTCTCGGCGTCGCCCCACGGCACGCGCACCTCGAGGGTTCCGAAGGAGGTGGCCGTCAGGCGCGGGACGGAGGGCGCCGTCTCCCCCACCTTCACCACCTCGTAGTCGCCGGCGGCCATGTCGGTGAGGTGGAGCGCGAGGAGGAGGGTGGCGTTGGTGATGTCCCGGTCGCTCCGGTTCTTGACGCCGAGCTTCAGCTCCCCGCCGGTGAGCGTCTTCCCCAGCTCGAGGTCGAGCCAACTCTCCTCCGGGAAGATCGCGCGAAACTCCAGTCCGAAGGCGTTCTCGCAGTACAGGAGGTCCTCGACGATGAGGTCCCAGCTCTGTTGTTCGCGGCGCCGCTGGAAGTGGTCGCGGATGCGTTTGCGGCCCAGCTCCCCATCCCCGCTGTCGAAGGCGAGTCGGGCGAGCTGGAGATCCGGGCTCCAGTAGCCGGCGCCCAGCATGCTCGCCTCGTACACGTGGAGGATGCTGTTTCCGGACGACGTGCGGCGCAGGTACTGGGCGCGCTCCCATTGCGGATCGTAGCGGTCGGACAGGACGGTCGCCTGGCGCACGTACTCCTTGGCGGACAGGTCGAACGCGTGGGTCGCGGCGTTGAGATCCCCGGCGCGTGCCAGCCGGATGCCCTCGAGCAGGTTCGCCGGCGCGGTCTCGTCGGGGTGGCGCGCCAGGTAGTCGGCGAGCATCTCGGCCGGGTCCCCGTCGACGAGGCCCGGCCCCCCCTCGATGGCGGCCAGGGCGAGGAGCAGGTGCGCGTCTCGTTCGCGGGCGGTGTTCGGGAGCTGGGTGGCGCGCTCGGCTTCCCGGGCCGTGGTGGCCCAATCCTGCTTCGAGGCCGCCAACCACGCGCTCTCGCGGACCTGGGCGAGCGCCTCCCACTCCCGGCGGATCTCGCTCCAGTCCTGCGAGTAGGCGAGGATCCCGTCGAGGAGGTCCTCCTGCAGGCCGGCGATGTCCCGCTGGAGCTTCCGACTCGCGTCCCGCTCCTCCTGCACCTGCTCGAGGAGCTTCATCGCCTGTTGGCGGTCCACCCGCACCGGGCCGACGGGGCCGCCGGGAGCCTCGACCAGGGAGAAGACCCCCAGCAGCGCCTCCGAGGTGACCTCCCACATCTCGCGCTGGTCGTTCGCCTCCCGCTGCTTCGCGTAGAGGGGCACCAGGACCTGGAGCACCTCCTTTCGGGCTTCGAGCACCCGCGGATCGACGCCGGTGTAGTCCTGCTGGGCGACGTAGGTGAGGTACCCCTGGAGGTCCGGCTGCTCCCGGAGCTGGACGTCCAACTCGCGGAGCACCCGCATCGTGCGGTCCAGGTCGACCTCGCCGGGCGGCGTCTTGACGTCGAGCTGGCTCAACGCGGGGAGGAAGGCGTCGTCGGCGGCCTTACGCGCGGCCGCTTCTTCGGCGGCGACCGTCTCCTGCCAATGCCGGTACCCGAACCAGCCGCCGACGCCGAGCAGCGCGACCCCGACGCCCGCCGCCACGAGACACCCCCCCAACCAGGATCGGCGTGCGGGGGGCGCAGGGTGCGGGGTGTCCATCGATCGTCCGGGTTCGACACGGTCTATCGCGTCGTTTCCCCCGCGCCGGCTGTCACACCGCTTGCTCCCGGCGCCGCGCGCACCGGCTCCGCGCCACGCCCAACAGGTCGGTGAAGCTGGTGCCGTCGGTGCCGGCCAGCGCGACGCTCGTGCCGCAGGCGAGGGTGCCGACGTCGATCCCGGGAAACGACACCTCGGCCAACTCCTTCGCCAACCGGTCGCGCACCGCCATGGCCCCGCCGGCGTCGGTCCCGGTCAGCCACACGACCACGTCAGTCTCGGTGACGTAGGCGCGGTCGATCGGCCGGACGCTGCCCCGCACCAGGGCGTGGATGTTGCCGAGGATGGCGCTGCGGCGATCGGGCGGGTCCTGCCCGAGTCCGTCGGGGGTGACCACGAGGATGGCGCCGTCGGTCACACGGAAGCGGGCGGCGGCCTCGACGAAGCCGGTCAGCCGGAGCTCTCCGAGGCGTTCGGTGATCAGGGCGGCGAGGGTCTTGGAGAAGCGACGGCCCCCCTCGGCCTGGAGCATCGCGGCGATGCCGTGTTGGGGCGAGCCGTCGTGCATCTCGAGCCAGTCCAACAGCCCGAGCAGCTGCGCCTCGATGGGGATCTGCGCGCCGCGCACGTCGGCGGGGATCCCGTTGCCGTCCCACCGCGCGTGGCGGAGGGCGAGGGCGCGGCGGGTGGGCCCGGGAAGGACGATGTGTTCCTCCGCGAGCATGCCGGGGGGAAGCGCGAGCGCGAGCTGGATGCCGTAGCTGGTCGCCTCGTCCAGCCCCAACGCGCCCGCCAAGGACTCGATGCGCTGGACCCCCCGCCGGGTCGCCGCGGCCCGCTCGCTCGCCTGGCCTCCGGCGCGGTCCTGCCACCACAACGCCAGCTCGACCGGCAGCGCCCGCGTCCGGGCATCGTCGAGCAGACGCGTGCGCAGGCGGGTTCGGTCGCACCGCCAGAGGACGAGTCCCAGCAGGAGCGCGGCGGTGAGGACTACCTCGGACACCATGCAACGGAGATCGGAACCGCGCCCCGGTTTCATGAGGGTGAGTCCTTCGGCGTTCGAGACGCGGAGAACGGTTGCCCCGCGGTCGCTGCCGGCATAAAAGCCGGCGCGCCGATGGACGGACTTCTTCTTCTCGAGGACGGTCGACTCTTCCGAGGCACCGCGTACGGTGCCCGCGCCACGCGCGTTGGAGAGGTCGTCTTCAACACCGCGATGAGCGGCTACCAGGAGATCCTCACCGATCCCTCCTACGCCGAGCAGTTGGTGGTCATGACCTCCAGCCAGATCGGGAACTACGGCGTGTGCGCCCGGGACGACGAGTCGCGGGCCATCTACGCCTCCGGCTTCGTCGCCCGCGAATTCTCCCGGCGCTACAGCAACTTCCGCGCCGAGCGGGGCCTCGACGCCGCGCTCACGGACGCCGGTGTGCCCGGTCTGCACGGCATCGACACCCGGGCCCTGGTGCGCCACATCCGCACCAAGGGCGCGATGAAGGGGGCGATGACCACCGAGGGGATCGCGGTCGAGGCTCTGCAGGAGCGGATCGCCGCGTGGCCGGGGATGGTCGGCCGCGCCCTCGCGCTCGAGGTCTCCACCCCGCAGCCCTATCGGTACGCCGAAGGCACGGGGCTCCGGATCGCCGTGCTCGACGGTGGCGTCAAGACCAACCAGCTCCGCCTCTTCGCCCAGGCCGGGTGTCGCGTCGACGTCTACCCGGCGTGGTCGACGGCCGCCGACCTCGCTGGGGACGCGGACGCGGTGTTCCTCTCCAACGGCCCGGGGGACCCGGCCGCGCTCCCGGGGGTGGTCGCCGAGGTCAAGAAGCTGGTGGGGCGGATCCCGCTGCTCGGCGTCTGTCTCGGCCATCAGATCCTCGGCCTCGCGCTCGGCGCCGACACCTTCAAGCTCCCCTTCGGGCACCGCGGTGGCAACCACCCCGTTCGCGATCTGCGCACGGGACGCATCGAGATCACCAGCCAGAACCACGGATTCTGCGTCGATCCCGTGGGGATAGCCCGCGCCGGGGGGCAGGTCACGCACGTGAACCTCAACGACGGCACGTTGGAGGGGTTCTGCCATGAGGACCTGCGCATCGCCTGCGTGCAGTTCCATCCCGAAGCCGCTCCCGGGCCGCGGGACTCCGAGCATCTGCTCTTGCAACGTTTTCTTGGCGTCGTGAAAGGGAGGACCTAGACCATGCCGGCCCGGACCGATCTCAAGTCCATCATGGTCATCGGTTCGGGGCCCATCGTCATCGGACAGGCCTGCGAGTTCGACTATTCGGGGACCCAGGCGTGCAAGGCGCTGAAGGCGCTCGGCTACCGGGTCATCCTGATCAACTCGAATCCTGCCACGATCATGACCGATCCCGACGTGGCCGACGCGACCTACATCGAGCCGCTCACCGCGGTGTTCGCGGCGCAGGTCGTGGAGAGGGAGCGCCCGGACGCCATCCTGCCCACGGTTGGCGGGCAGACGGGGCTGAACCTCGCGCTCGACCTGCACCGGGACGGCGTGCTGGACCGGTTCGGCGTCGAGCTCATCGGCGCGAAGCCCGAGGCGATCAAGGTCGCCGAGGACCGCGAGTTGTTCAAGGCGGCGATGGAGGAGATCGGGCTCAAGGTGCCCCGCGCGGGCATCGCCCGGTCGGTGGCCGAGGCCGAGGCGATCGTCCGGGACATCGGCTTGCCGGCGGTGATCCGACCCAGCTTCACGCTGGGCGGCCAGGGTGGCGGCATCGCCTACAACCCGGACGAGGTCCGGGACATCGTGGCGCAGGGCCTCGATCTCTCGCCGACCCGGCAGGTGCTCGTCGAAGAGTCGGTCATCGGCTGGAAGGAGTTCGAGCTCGAGGTCATGCGGGACCTCGCCGACAACGTCATCATCATCTGCTCGATCGAGAACGTCGATCCGATGGGGGTGCACACCGGGGACTCGGTGACCGTGGCCCCGGCGCAGACGCTGTCCGACGTCGAATACCAGGACCTCCGGGACATCGCGATCCGCATCATCCGCCGCGTCGGCGTCGAGACGGGCGGGTCCAACATCCAGTTCGCGATCAACCCGGCTGACGGGGAGGTCCGGATCATCGAGATGAACCCGCGGGTGTCGCGCTCGAGCGCCCTGGCCTCGAAGGCCACCGGCTTCCCGATCGCCAAGATCGCCGCGCAGCTCGCGGTCGGGCTCACGCTCGACGAGATCCGCAACGACATCACCCGGGTCACCCCGGCCTGCTTCGAGCCCTCGATCGACTACGTGATCGTGAAAATTCCCAGGTGGAACTTCGAGAAGTTCCCGGGTGCCGGGCGCGGTCTGGGTACGGCGATGAAGAGCGTGGGGGAGGTCATGGGCGTCGGCCGGACCTTCAACGAGGCGATGCTGAAGGCGATCGCCTCCCTCGAAGGCGGCTTTCCCGACCTCTCGGCGATCCCGGACGACGTCCTCCGCGAGAAGATCGTCTTCCCCACGCCCGATCGGCTCTCGGCGCTCTTCGAGTCCCTCCGCCGCGGGGTGTCCGTCGAAGACGTGCACGGCGCGACCAAGGTGGACCCGTGGTTCCTCGACCGGCTGCTGGCGATCATCGAGGCTGAGCGCACGCTGCGCCCCGACGATCTGCGTGCCGCCAAGCAGATGGGCTTCTCCGACCTCCATCTGTCCCGGATCTGGGGAATCCCCGAGGTGGAGATCACCTCACGCCGGGAAGCGGCCGGGATCGTGCCCGTCTACAAGCGGGTGGACACCTGCGCGGCCGAGTTCGAGAGCTTCACGCCCTACCTCTACTCGACCTACGAAGAGGAGGACGAGGCCGGGGACTCCGACAAGGAGCGGGTCATCATCCTCGGCAACGGCCCCAACCGCATCGGGCAGGGGCTTGAGTTCGACTACTGCTGCACCCACGCGGCGTACGCGGTCCGCGAGGCGGGGCTCGCCGCGGTGATGGTCAACTGCAACCCCGAGACGGTGTCCACCGACTACGACACCTCCGACAAGCTCTACTTCGAGCCGGTCACCGCCGAGCACGTACGCGGCGTCGTGCTCCGTGAGCAACCGCGCGGCACCGTCCTGCAGTTCGGAGGGCAGACCCCGCTCAAGCTCTCCCATCGGGTCGGCACGGTGCTCGGCACCCAGCCGGACGCGATCGACCTCGCCGAGGACCGCAGGCGTTTCAACGCGATGCTGACCGAGATGGGGATCCGCCAGCCCGAAGGGGAGATGGTGGGCACCCGCGAGGAGGCGTTCGCCGCTTCGGCCCGCCTCGGCTTCCCGCTCCTGGTCCGGCCCTCCTACGTGCTGGGCGGTCGGGCGATGAAGATCTGCTACGACGAGCACGAGTTCCGGGCGGCGGTGGACGAGGCGATCGCTGTCTCCGACAACCACCCGCTGCTCATCGACCGGTTCCTGGAGTGTGCCGTCGAGTACGACGTGGACGCCCTCTGCGACGGCCGAGAGGTGCACATCGCCGGCATCATGGAGCACATCGAGGAGGCCGGGGTTCACTCCGGCGACTCCACCACCGTGTACCCGCCCGCTCAGCTCAGCGGCGCGAACCGGAAGGAGATGGTCGAGATCGCCCGACGCGTGGCGCTCCGACTCGGTGTCATCGGGCTGGTCAACCTGCAGTTCGCCATCCAGGGCGGCCAGATCTACGTGATCGAGGTCAACCCGCGGGCGTCGCGGACCGTGCCCTACCTGGCCAAGGCGACCGGAGTTCCGCTCGCCAAGTACGCCACCCGCCTCCTGCTCGGGCAGAAGATCAGCGACCTCGGGGACCTGAAGCCCTGGGGCCGCGGCATGACCTTCATCAAGGCGCCGGTCTTCCCGTGGCGGCGCTTTGCGGGGGTGGACGTGCTCCTGGGTCCCGAGATGCGCAGCACCGGAGAGGTGATGGGGATCGGCTGGAGCTTCGGGGAGGCGTACGCGAAGGCGCTCATCGCGAGCGGCATGACCCTCCCCACGGCCGGCGGGGTGTTCCTCTCGTTCCGGGACTCGGACAAGCCCGAAGCGGTGCCGATCGCGGGCGCGCTGCGCCAGATGGGCTTCAAGCTCTACGCCACCGGCGGGACGGCCCGTGCCCTTGCCGCGGCCGGGATCGACGCGGAGACGATCTACAAGGTGCGCGAGGGGCGTCCCGACGTGGTGGACCGGATCAAGAGCGGGGACATCCACCTCATCATCAACACCCCGTTGGGCAAGAAGGCGCAGTACGACGAAGCGGCGATGCGCCTGGCCGGGCTGCGCTTTGGCGTCCCCTGCGTGACCAACCTGCAGGCGGCCAAGAACCTGCCGAGCGCGATTCGCTCCCTGCGGGCCGGCGAGCTGCGGGTGGTGAAGCTGCAGGAAATCCGCCGGTAGCTCGGAGCTCTGGGGGCGCCGCGCGAACGATCAGCCCGAAACGCCGCGCGCCTGTCGCCGCCTGACCCACTGGTCGTAGAGGACCATCAGGACGACGGACGCGCCGCCCACGTACAGGAAGACATCCCACACCTGGCCGGGCTGGTAGGTGGTGTAGAGCTCGATGCGGAGGCTGGTCAGGGTGGTGACCCCGCCGGACGGGAGCGTCGGCACCGCTTGGACGACGAAGTTCAGGACCTCGCCGCGGGGAAGCACCTCGGCGACCCGCTGCGCGCCCATCGGGTCCTGGCCCAGGGCGGTCAGCGCGTCCGTGAGCCCGGTGCCTTCGGGGAGCTTCAACACCTCGCCGATCCGCTCGACCAGCTCGGTGCGAGACGCTTCCGGGAAGCGGGCGGCCTGGTCGGTGAGCAGCCGGAGGGTGTCGCCGTCGGCCTCTTCGGCGAGGAGACGGCGCGCGAGGTTGATCTTGTCGCCCTTCTCGTCGTAGGCGGACCCG
>JAYVAS010000016.1:0-5661 GCA_043750895.1 Pseudomonadota bacterium | reverse complement strand
GGCGCCCCGTCGCGCAGCCGCAGGTAGCTGGGCACGATGGCCTGGTAGATGTCGAGGTTGGCCTTGGCCATCATCGTGCGGTAGCCGAACGTGGGACCGGCGAGGGCCCGGTGCACCTGGAGGGCGACGAAGGAGGCGAGCCCGCACCACGCGTGGAGGAGGGGGTCCTCGAGGTAGAGCAACGCGTAGAGCCCGGAGATGCGCAGCGCGCGTGGGGTCGGGTCGTCGTGGGTGACGCCCAGGAGGCTCCGGGTCAAGGCGTCGTAGTCGCGGGTCACGGAGCGCCTCCGCGCGGCCCGAGGCCGTGGCGTCGGGCCAGCACCACTGCCGCCGTCGCCGCCGCCTGATCGTCCAGCGCGGCGGCCCGCTGCCAGAGGACCCACCAGGCGTCCTGGAACTGATGCCGGGCCTCGGCGTCGACCAGCGCCGCACCGAACCCCGACGCCGCGGCGGAGCGATCGCCCCGGGCCGCCGCCTGCCACGCCCGTGCGGCCAGCGCCCGCGGCGTCCACCGCGGCGACCGGGCGACCAGGGCCGCGAGGCGCCGCTCGGCGAACGCCCCCGCCAACCGGCTGCTGGTTCCCGCGATGCGCCCCCGCGCGTCGGCGATGAGCGCCGAGATGAGCACGGCGTCGGTGTAGTCCATGCGCAGGTGGAACTGCCGGATGAGCCGGTGGCACCGCGCGATCGCGACGCGGGCGCCCTCGAAGTCGCCCGCCTCGAGCAACAGGTCGGCGAGGAACCGCCGCGCGAAGGCCTCGGTGGACTCATCCCGCGCCGCCGCCCCGTCCGCCCACGCCCGCGCCTCGGGAATGGCGGCCTCGATGCGCCCCTCGCTCCAGGCCACGATGCCGTTGCAGCCGGCGGCCCAGATCGCGGCACGCTGATCCCCGGTCACCCGCACCAGGGCTTCCAACTCGGTGACCAGTCGCCGCAAGGCGCCGCCGTTGCCGAGGTGGAAGGTGGTGGTGCCGACCGTCGCGCAGGCGAGCGCTGCCAGGTAGGGGTCGCCGGCGCGGAGCAGACGCTCCCCGGCTTCGATCGCGTCCTGGTGGGCGTCGACCACGTCTCCGCGCCACACCCGCGCGATGCTCCGGCACAGCAGCGCGACTGCGGCGCCCACCGGGTCCCCCTCGTCGGCCACCTCGACCCCCAACGCCGCCTCGATCCGGCGGGCCCGCGCCCCCAAGCCCAGGGCGACCGACCACGCCATCTCCATCGCGCGCGCGCGGCGGCTCGCGGGGGCCGCCTCCAGCCAGCGGGCGTGGATGCGCAACATCGGCGCGTTGTCGTGGTTGAACTGGAGGTCGTGGAGCCGCTCGAACACCCGACCCAGGCGTTCGTCGGGGCGGGCGACGACGGGGAGATCGCGCCACATCCGCCACAGGGCCTTGAGGTCGAGCCAGACGCCGACCAACCCGGACCGCACCGGCCGGCCCAGGGCCGTGGCCGCGCGCCGGTAGGCCACCAGGGCGCCCCGGGTGTCGCCGGTACGAAACGCGACCTCTCCCTCGGCCTCGGCCAGCTCCGCGGCGCCCACCCCGGCCAGGCCGCGCAGCCGCTCGAGGAGCGCGCGGGCCCGGCCGAGGTCGCGCGCCAACAAGGCGACCTGGACGTGATGCAGGAGCCGGCGGGCGTCCAGCAGGCGCGGGTCCTGATCGAGCAGCTCCAGGGCGACGGCGGGGTCGAAGCGCAACGCGACGTGCACCGCCGCGTCGATCACCGACGCGAGGCGGTCCCGATCCCCGCCGAGGCGCGCAAATCGGGCCACGAGCAGCGCGTCGGCGTGTACGTCGAGGCGGGCAGCCGCGTCGCGGTACCAACGCTGCGCGACCTCGGGGCTGGGGAGCACGCCGGGCCGCGGGACGACGTCCTGGCCGTTCCAGGTGGCCAGCCCGGCCGCTTCACAGGCCAACGCCGCGTCGGCCACCTCGGCGGCGGACGACCCGGACGCCCGCCCGAGCAGGGGGCCGAAGGCGAGGTCGAGCAGCCGCGCCCGGGCGAGGAGCGACTCGGCGGCGGGCGGGACCGCCCCAGGGACCGCCGCCGCCGGCGGCGGGCCGGTCAACGCGCGGGAGTCCGGGAGCCCGTGGGGGAGGCCCGGCGCCGCCGAGCCAATCACCACGGCCTCGCCGGTGGTCGCGAGGGACGCGAGGAAACGCCGGGACGATCCGTCGATCCGGTCCAGTCCTTCCACCAGGATCACCAGCGGGCGCGGGCACGCGTAGATGAAGCGGCTCAACGCCACGGTGATTCGTTCGGCTTCGGGCCGCCCCTCGATCGTGATCTCGTTGCGCAGCCAGGCGCGGGTGGCGGGGGCGACCGCCGCGACGGCCGAGCCGAGCGGGCCAATGGCAGCGGCGATCCCCGCCAGTTGGGATCCGTCGAAGGCCTCGGCGGCATCGGCAGCGAGGGTGAGCGCCGCCGCGAGGGGCACCGATCCCCCCGCTTCGGCGCGCACCCACAGGGCGTAGCCCCCGGCGGCGGTCCAGCCCCGGTGCACCGCCTCGAGGGTGGCCCGGGTCCGCTCGGCGTCGCCGGTGAGCGCCATGGAGCGCCCCCGCAGCGCGCTCCGACGCAGCTCCTCCACCAGCGCCCCGTCCACCACGGGCGGCACCGCCGGGGCATGGGGAAGCGCGTCGATCCCGCGTTGGAACCGCTGGAGGGCGAGCCAGGCGGTGCGCGCATCGCCCAGGACCCCGTCGAGGCCCGCGGTGATCAGCCGCTCCAGTCGCGCGTCCGGGAGGGGCGGTCGGGCGGGCAGGGCCCCGTCTCCGGTCGCCCGGAGGGTCGCCGACGTGTAGGGGCGCTCTCCCGTGACCAGCTCGTGGAGCATGATCCACGCCGCGAAGCAGTCGCTCCGCGCGTCGGGCGTGCCCCCGCGAAAGAGCCGGGGGTGCATGTAGGGAGGGGTGCCGGGGAAGATGCCGGACCCTCCGTACAGGTGGGCGAGCCGGGAGCGCCCGAAGTCGATCACCCGCACCCGGTCCCCCTGCACGATCACGTTCTCAGGCTTGATGTCGCCGTGGGCCAGGCCGGCACGGTGCAGCGCGTCGAGCGCCGCGAACACCTGGATCAGGTAGCCGACCGCCTCGTCGACGAGGGACACCCCCGCGTCGAGCCGCGTCCGAAGGTCCGGCCCGTCGACGAACTCGAGCGCCAGCCAGGGCGCCCCTTCCGCGGTGACCCCGGCGTCCACGAGGCGCACGAGGTTGGGATGCCGGTTGCGACCCAGCATGACCGCTTCGGTACGAAACTCCTCCGCCGACGCCATGATCTGGGGAAAGAACTTGACCGCGACCCGGGCTTCGGGCCCCTCCGCCAGGTAGACCGTGGCCGCGCCGCCCTCGCCGAGCGGCCGGAGGACGCGCCAGGTCCCCCCTACCAGCGCAGGCGGGTTCACGGGGCGCGCCGCGCCATCGGATCGACCCCGTCGTACCACTGGGACACCGGCAGCACGCGGATCGGCGCCGGCGTGCCGTCGGGGACGGCGCTGGTGACCAGCTCACCGTAGACCGCCCGCGCCGCCCGCATCCCGGACAGGCAGGCGCCCTCCATGCAGATGACGTCGAGCCCGTTCCGCGTCCAATCTCCCGCCGGGAACAGGGTGCGCGTGCCGGGAAGGGCGACGCCGCTGACCGGCCGCTTCGCCCAGTCGCCGACCCCGGGGCAGAAGAACCGGCTGCGACGGTTGGCGTTCCGCATGACGACGTACCGGACATCACCGAGGAGCTCCGCGGGCGGGGAAAGGACGGCGGCGCGGTCCAGGCGGCGCGGATCGAGGCGGTCGGCGTACCAGGCGAGCTGCCGCACCGCCTGCGGGCCCAGGCTCTGGATCTGGGCGAGCTGGCGAAGGAACCCCCAGGCCAGCCAGCGGGCGGCGAGCATCCAGTCCTCCCACCCGGCGCCATCGGCCATACGGGCGGCGCTCCACGTGCCGTCGGCGACCGGGCGGTGGTAACTGCGTTCGTCGTGGGGTCGGGGCCGGGTGTCGACGGACTCGAAGTGCTGGGGGTCCGAGAGCAGGCTGCGGATGCGGTCGCGGGTGGCGTTGTCCCAGCCGTAGGCGTCCGGCCGGTCCAGGGCCGCGTAGAGGTCGGCGTAGCTCCCGCAGCTCTCGATGACCGAGCCGGAGAAGGGACGGTCGACGCCGAACGGTCGCTCCTCCGCCAGCGCCTGCTCCGACCACAGGCCGCACCGGTAGTCGGCGAGCATGCAGAACGGGCCCTCGAGCCCGGTGATGGCGGCGCCGGCGAGCCCCCTGCGGGCGGCGTCGGACCAGGCGATGGGGTCGCGGGTCCAGAGGAGCAGCTCGAGGGTGACGTTGGCCTGCGTCTGCAGCGGGGCGAGGCGTCGGCGCGCCGCCCCGAGATCCTCGCCCGCCAGGATCCCCTGGAGGTGCGCGGGACCGCAGCCGGTGATGACCGCGTCCACCCGCACCGTCGTCGCGCCGATCGGAGGCGGCGCATCCACCCGCAGGCTCGACTGGTGCGGATAGCCGAGATCGGTCGCTCCGGGGGGGCCATGGCCGAGCACCCCACCCCACACCACCGCCCATCCGGCCGGATCCTGGGTGAGGGACGCGACGCGCCCTTCGTGGATCGCCAGGGTGACCGTGGGCGCGTTCTCGGCCGCGAGCGCCTCGAGTCGGCGCCAGTACCGCAGCCACAGTCGCTGGATCTTCGCCCCGTCGGCCGACCACATCCGGCTGGCCCGCGGGGTGTCGAAGCAAAAGGACAAGGAGCGCACCGCCTGGGCCGCGTCGAAGGAGTACGGAGAGGCGAAGGTCGCGTCCGGCGAGAACCGGAAGTGGAGCGTGCGCCAGAGCGGGTACCTTCCGGTGCCGAGCCGGATCAGCGCCCCAGGCAGATCGCGCACGATGCGCTCCGTCTCGACGTAGACGCGGCGGAGCGCGCCGAGGCGCTCCTCGACGGCGTCGGGGAGCAGCGCGAAGAGCGGCGAGGTCGAGTCCCGTTCGACGAGGGACTCCAGGATCGCGGCGCGGGAGAGCCAACTGTTCGCCTCGCCGCGCACCTCTTCGAGGAACGGCGCCAGAGCCCCGACCAGCTCGTTCCAGGCGTCTCCGTAGGGCGCATCGCGCTCGCCCAGCCGGCGCGCCCAGCCACCCACGGCCTCCTCCGCCCAGACCGAGTACTCCACGTCGGTCAGCAGCCGGTCCACCCCATCCACCCGGATGGTGGCCGTCTCGGGGTTCAGGCCGCGCGCCGAGACGGACGCGGCGATCAACGCCACCCGCAACTCCAGGTCGATCTCGTGCGCGTAGAAGAGGTCGGCGAACTGGAACGGGTCGATGCCCCCCGCGAGATCGGAGAACAGCCGCTCGAAGAGCCGGGTGAACACGCCGGCGAGCGGCGAGCCGCGCAAGGACAGCAGGTCACGGGTTACCGGGAGGGTGGCCGTCTCGGGATGGCCAGGATCGACCACCCCCATCAGCCCGATCCCCGGCCCGCCGGGCGTGGGGTCGTCCAGGTTGGCCTGGAAGGACGCGATCACCCCCGCCCCCCCGGGCGGGCGGAACAGGCCCGACAGGCTGTCGTCCTCGCCGGGGGCGCGCACCATCCGGCGCAGGTTCGGGTACTCCCAGAGGATGTGGTAGCCGTGCGGGATCGTGCCGCGCTCGGGCATCATCGGGCCGTAGAA
>JAYVAS010000015.1:0-29238 GCA_043750895.1 Pseudomonadota bacterium | reverse complement strand
CCCTTCGATGCCCATCGAGAACCGGGTGTCCTGCGTCGCCGCGAGGTGGGGTTCTTCCCCGGACATCTCGAGCAGCACGGCCATCAGCTGACGCATCTCCTGCGCCGTCACCCGATCGTGGGGCGTCGGGACGAGCCGGTCTCCGACCCGGATGTGGGGACGCCCGGGGGCCTTGAGGTGTAGATCGGAGCCGCCCTGGCGGATTGTCTCCTCGATCAGGTCGATCAGACCGGTCCGGGACGGCGTGAACTTGATGGCGCGCATGGTGCCTCCGCCACCCGGGATCGGATCGTCCGCCGCCGGGGATGAGGGCGTGCGCCACGCGAACCGTCAGCGGCGCTGCTTCTTCTTCGCCTTCCGCTCGTCCTTCTTCTTCTTGCGCAGGGAGTCGCGCTCGTCGCGAGACAGGGCCGGTGGCGGGGGCAACGCGGGCATCCCCGCCCCCATGCCGGGCATCCCGCCCATGCCGCCGCGGGCCATCTGTTGGATCCGGCGCTGCATGTCCTTCTGCTCGCGGGCCGACCCGGACATGCCGGTGGCGAGCCCCATGTCCTTCATCATCGAGCGGGTCATGTAGAACCGCTCCTTGAGGCCCTTGACCTCCTCGTAGCTGTGGCCGGAACCCAAGGCGATCCGCCGCATGCGCGACTCGTTGAGCACCTCGGGCTTCTTCCGCTCCTGGCGCGTCATCGACTGGATCATCGACTCGACCTTGACCAGCTCGCGATCGTCGAGGGCTTCCTTCGGGATCTGCCCCATGAGCTCGTCCATGAACGGGAGCTTGGCCATGACGTCCCGAAGGGAACCCATCGACTTGATCATCCGGAGCTGCTGCTGGAAGTCGTCGAAGGTGAAGTCCCCCTGGAGCATCCGCGTCGCGTCTTTCTCGGCCGTGTCCTTGTCGACGACCTTCTCGAAGTCCTGCATCAGGCCGACGATGTCGCCCATGCCGAGGATGCGGCTGGCGAGGCCCTGGGCCCGGAACTCCTCGAGCTTGTCGAGCCCCTCCCCCATGCCGACGAACATCACCGGCTTGCCGGTGACGGCACGGATCGAGAGCGCGGCGCCGCCACGGGCGTCGCCGTCCAGCTTGGTGAGCACGAATCCCGAGAACGCGAGGCGTCGGTCGAACTCGGCCGCGGTGCGCACGGCGTCCTGCCCGATCATCGCGTCGCAGACGAAGAGGATGTTCTCGGGCTGGGTCTGGGTCTTGATCTGCTCGAGCTCGGTCATCAGCGTGTCGTCGAGCGCGAGCCGACCGGCGGTGTCGAAGATCACCACGTCCCGGCCCACGTTGCGGGCCTGCTGCACCGCGAGCGTGCAGAGCTGCACCGGCATCATCCCCTTGATGGAGAAGACCGGCACGTTGAGCTTTCGCCCCAGGGTGGTGAGCTGGTCGACCGCGGCCGGCCGGTACACGTCGGCCGCCACCAGCATCGGCTTCTTGCCCTGCCGCATCAGCAGCCGGGCGAGCTTGCCGGCGGTGGTGGTCTTGCCCGACCCCTGCAGGCCGACCATCATGATCAGCGCCGGCTTGCCGTCGAGCTTCAACGGGACCGCCTCCGGGCCCATGAGCTCCTGAAGCTCGTCGTAGCAGGCCTTCACGAAGTAGTCGGCCGCCGAGACCTTGAAGCCGGGTGGCCCCTTGAGCTTCACCACCTGCCCGAAGCAGTTCTCCTTGACCTTCGCCAGGAACGACTTGATGACGTCGAGCTCGACGTCGGCTTCGATGAGGGAGACCCGCACGTCTCGAAGGGCCTCGGCGACGCTCTCCTCGGAGAGTTCGGCTTTCCCCTGTAGTTTGAGACGAGCGTTACGGAATCCGCGGGAGAGGGCGTCCAGCATGCCGCGCCGCCTAACCCGCGGCGGTTACGGAGCTTGCATGATGATGGAAGAGCCCCGGTTTCGATCGGTCGTGTCTGCTGCCTTGAAGGACCTGTTCCGCCAACTCGACACCATCGAGACGGACGCGTTCGAGACCCGGTACACGGACGGGGTGCTCCAGGTGGACTTCGAAGGCGGCGGCGTCTTCGTGCTCTCCCAGCAGGTCCCGGTACGGGAGCTGTGGCTCTCGGCGTTCTCGCGCGCGTGGCACTTCCGGTACGACGCCGGCAGTTGGAAAGAGCGGGACAGCGGCGAGCCCCTCGAGGCGATCCTGTCGGCCCACTTCAGCAAGCGGCTCGGCTTCGCCGCCCCAATCACGAACCCCGGGCCCGCACCCGCGTAAAGGCCTCGAGCAGGCTCGCGGGACCGAACGGTTTCTCGACCACGACCCGGTCGGGAGATGAAAGGAAGGTCGCCGACTTCTGATCGACCGCGCCACCCGACATGAAGCAGAGCCGCGCCGAGAGCGCCGGGAACTCCGCGTCGAGCGCCCGTTCGAAGTCGGCGCCGTCGGTCTCGCCGAGGAACATGTCACACAGGATCACGTCCGGGACTGCCCCGGCGCGCAGGGCCTCCAGCGCCTCCTCCCCTTCGGTGAACAGGTCGACGATCGCGGCGTCCCTCAGACACTGCCGGGCCGCGCGGCCTACCAGCGGGACGTCGTCGATCACGAAGACCCGGATCACCGGCGCCCCGTACTGCCGAAGCCGGCGTCCCCGCGTGCGGTCGGCGGCAGGGCGCTCGCGGCCTCCAACGTCGGCGCCTCGAAGCGGGCGAACACCATCTGGGCGATGCGCTCGCCCCGCTCCACGGTGTAGGGCGCCTGACCCAGGTTCACCAGCGGGACCTGGACCTCCCCGCGGTAGTCGGCGTCGATCGTGCCGGGCGCGTTGAGCACCGTGATGCCGTGGCGCACGGCGAGGCCCGACCGGGGGCGGATCTGCGCCTCCCACCCCTCGGGAAGCGCCATCGCGAACCCACACGGGATGACGGCGCGCTCCCCGGGCGCCAGAACGACGGGCCCGGCGACGGCCGCGTGAAGGTCGAAGCCTGCGGACCCCGGCGTGGCCCGAGCCGGCGGCGGTAGGCCAGTCCCGTGCGGCAGAATCAGCAAGGAGACGGTCACGACACCCCCTATCCGGCGCCCCCACGCGCCGCGGCGCCGCGCCGCGCACACTCCTCGGATTCAGTGCATTAAGGGGGGCGCATGAGACAGTCTTCGACGCCCGTGATGCCCACGTGGGGCTGGGCGCTGGTGCTCGGCACCTCGGTGTTCTTTTCCCTGGGCATCGGCTTCCAAACCGGCGTCGCGACCGCGGAGCGAAGGGCCGCTGCCGCGCTGGGGGAGATGGTCGACGTCGTCGTCGCCCTCGAGGAGATCCCTGCGGGAACGCCCGTCGGGACCCGCGCCGTGGTGCTGCGCAGCCTGCCCAAGGGCACGGTGCCCGCCGACCCGCAGGTGTTCCACGCCGTGGGGAACGTGGCCGGGCGTGTCGCCCGCGAACGCATCCTCGTCAACGAGCTGGTGCGTTCAGAACGCGTCGAGGCGCCCACACGCTAGCCGCGGGGGCGCCTCGAACGGCGACGTCCCGGGTCGGCACGCCGACCCGGCCGGGACGAACCCGGGCTAGTCCTCCAGCGCTTCCTTGCGGGAGAGACGGATCTTGCCCATGCGGTCGATGTCGATCACGCGCACCAGGACCTCGTCACCTTCGTTGACCACGTCGGTCACCTTGTTGACGCGCTCCTTGGCGAGGTGGCTGATGTGCACCAGGCCGTCGGTGCCGGGGAAGATCTCCACGAAGGCGCCGAAGTCGGTGATCCGCTTGACGAGACCCACGTAGAGCTTGCCGATCTCGGCTTCCTGCGTCAGCTCGCGAATCATCGCGATGCAGCGCGCGGCCGCCACCTGATCGCTCGAGGCCACGTCGACCTTGCCGGAGTCGTCCACGGTGATGCGGCAGCCGGTCTTGTCCTGGAGACCGCGGATGACCTTGCCTCCGGGGCCGATCAGCTCGCGAATCTTGTCCGCCTTGATCATCACGGTGGTGATGCGGGGGGCGAACTGGGACAGCTCGGGCCGGGCCGCGGAGATGGTCTTGGCCATCTCCGAGAGGATGTGGATGCGACCTTCCCGGGCCTGGGCCAGGGCGCGCACCATGACGTCCCGGGGAACCCCGGAGATCTTGGTGTCCATCTGGAACGCGGTGATGCCGTTGACCGAGCCGGCGACCTTGAAGTCCATGTCCCCGAGGTGATCCTCGTCGCCGAGGATGTCCGAGAGGACCGCGAACTCGTCGCCTTCCTTGATGAGCCCCATCGCGATGCCCGCGACCGGCGCCTTGAGAGGCACGCCCGCGTCCAGCATCGAGAGGGTGGCGCCGCACACCGTGGCCATCGAGCTGGAGCCGTTGGACTCGAGCACGTCGGAGGTGGCGCGGATCACGTAGGGGAACTGCTCCTGGGGCGGGATCACGTACGAGAGGGCGCGGTGCGCGAGCGCACCGTGACCGATCTCGCGGCGCTTGGGACCACGCAGCGGGGAGGCCTCGCCGGTGCAGAACGGGGGGAAGTTGTAGGTGAGCATCCAACGACGGAACGTGCCGTTGGAGCCGGCGGTGTCGATGCGCTGCGCGTCGTCTTCGACGCCGAGCGCGACCGCCACGAAGGCCTGGGTCTCACCGCGGGTGAAGATCGAGGAGCCGTGGGCGCGGGTGGCGACGCCGACCTCGGTCCAGATGGACCGGATCTCGTCGGTGGCGCGACCGTCGAGACGGGTGCCCTTCTCGATGACCATCTTGCGCATCTCGGTCTTGATCACCTTCTCCACCACGGCGGCGGCGAGGGCGCCCACCGCGGGGGCGGTCGCGTCGTCGAGGCCGGCGGTCCCGGCCGCCACACCGGCGACCTTGGCCGCCTCGAGCGCGTCGCGGCGCTCGAACTTGGTGCGGATGTTGAGGCCGGCGCGCACGGCGTCGGTCACGGCCGCCTTCACGGTGGCGACGAGCTCGGCGGGCGCCTCGGGGGCGTCGGCGACCGGGCGCTTGGCCTGGGAGCCCGTCTTCTCACGGAGTTCGTCGATCGCGACGCAGATCTTCACGATCTCGGCGTGCGCCACGTCGAGCGCGTCGATCATGAGGGACTCGGAGACCTCGCGGCCCCCGCCTTCGACCATGCACACGGACTCTTTGGTGCCGGCGACCACGATCAGCATCTCGGCGTGCTCGTGGGAGGACATCGGGGGGTTGATGACGAACTTGCCGTCGAGCCGCGCGAGCCGGACCGCAGCCACCGACTGCTTGACCGGGATGTCCGAGATGTGGAGCGCGGCGGCGCCGCCGCACACCGAGAGGACGTCGGTGTCGCAGTCGGGATCGAAGGAGAAGACGGTCGCGATGACCTGGGTCTCGTAGCGCCAGGTCTTGGGGAACTGGGGCCGGATGGGGCGGTCGATGACGCGGGACGCGAGCACTTCGCGCTCGTTGGAGCGGCCTTCACGCTTGAAGAAGCCGCCGGGGATCTTCCCGTAGGCCGCCGAGCGGTCCATGTACTCGCAGGTGAGCGGGAGGAAGTCGAAGCGGGCCGGGGTGAAGGCGGCGGTCGCGGTGCAGAGCACGGCGCTGTCGGCCATCTTCACGACGACGGCGCCGTGCGCCTGCTTCGCGTACTTGCCGGTTTCGAAGGTGAGCGTACGCCCGCCGACTTCGACGCTGACAGAAATGGGATTCATGTGGTTCTCTCTTTGGTCTTGCCCGACACACGTCGGGCGCTTGCGCGTAGGTTTACGCGCGGTGGACGCGGTTGCTGCAGCCCTGGCAGCACACCGTAGACCTGCTCGGAATGAGCCCGTTCCGTCCCTTGTGGGGCGGAGGCGCGCTCAGCCCGCGGAGGTCTGCGAGGTGCGCAGTTTCCCGCGAGGAGTGCCGCCGGGACGATCCCGACAGCACGTTGGAGGCTGAAAAGAACGAACGGCAGCCGGGAGGCTGCCGTTGGCTGCTACTTACGAAGCCCGAGCTTCGCGACGAGGGCGTCATATCGGGCGTGGTCGACGCCCTTCAGGTACCGCAACAGGCGGCGCCGGCGTCCGACCAGCTTCAACAAGCCGCGCCGGGAATGGTGATCCTTGGCGTGCGTCTTGAAGTGGCTGGTGAGGTAGGTGATGCGCTCGGTGAGGAGCGCGACCTGTACCTCGGGGGAGCCAGAGTCGGTGTCGTGGGTGCGGTGGGTGGAGATTACTTCCGCCTTCCGCGTATCAGTCATGGCCATGTGTACTCCTGTGGTGAGCTTCCGCGGCCGGGTAGGCATGGCCCGCGGTCCGAAGACTGCATCCTGCCTGGCTACAGAGAGCGCGGCGGGGGTATGCCGAAGCGCCCCCGGCGTCAAGACTCCTTGGCCGGATTCGCACGCCGGCGGCCGCGTTTCTCGACGGGCGGGACGGGCTCGACGAACAGGTCCGGGCGCACGTCCCGGGTCAGCTCCCGCCCCTGCTCGGCGCGCCACGCCGAGACCCGGCCGTGGTGCCCGGAGACGAGGATCTCCGGCACCTCCCAGCCCTCGTAGATGCGGGGACGGGTGTACTGCGGGTACTCCAGGGCGTGGCCCGGGGCGAAGGACTCCTCCCGCGTGGACTCCGCGTTCCCCAACACGCCGGGGATCAGGCGCGCGACGGCGTCGACCATCACCATCGCGGCGTACTCGCCCCCGGTGAGCACGAAGTCCCCGATGGACAGCACCTCGTCCACGAGGTGCGCCCGGACCCGCGCGTCGACCCCTTCGTAGTGCCCGCAGACGAAGACCACGTGCTCCCGCTGCGAGAGCGCCTCGGCCTTCCGTTGGTCGAAGCGCGCGCCCGAGGGCTCGGTCAACACCACGTGGGTGTCCGAGCGGCGCACCGCCGCGATCGCCGCCGCCACCACGTCCACCCTCAGGACCATGCCGCTCCCGCCGCCGTAGGGTGTGTCGTCCACGACCCGATGCCGCCCCAGTCCGTGGGCGCGGAGATCGTGCACCCCCAGCTCGAACAGACCCGCCGCGCGTGCGCGGCCGAGGATCGAGTGGGACAGGGGACCCTCCACCATCGACGGAAAGAGGGTCAGCACGTCGAACCTCACCCCGTCTCCACCGCTCCGACCGCCACCCGAACCTGCCCACCGGCGATGTCGACCGACAAAATCGCGGCCTTGGACGCGATCACGAAGCCCTTGCCCTCGTCGATGACCCAGACATCCTGGTCCCCGACGACGACGTCGGTGATCTGCCCGTGGGCCACTCCCGCGGCGTCGACCACCTCGAGGCCCACCAGGTCGTAGATGTAGAACTCGCCCGGCGCTGCCTCAGGGAGGGTGTCCCGCTCGACTTCGATGGTGGCACCGACCAGCGCCGCCGCCGCCTCGGGCGTGTCGACCCCCTCGATGCGCCCCAGGACGCGCTTGCCCGCGCCCGACCGGGTGCTGAGCAGCACGGACCGTCGACCCGCCGGCGTGACCAGGGTCACGGTGCGTGGCGCCGCCAACGTCGTCCCTTCGCGGTGGTACAGCATGAGCCGCAACTCACCACGAATCCCGAACACGCCGATCACCTCTCCGAGGATGACCGGCGCCACTACTCGAGTTCCGCTTCTTCCGTGACGCCGTCTTCGACGTCCATCGAGACCGCGCCTGCCGCGCCGTTCCCGGACTCGATCAGCTCGAGGATGGCCTTCCGGCGACCCGCGGACGCCGAGAGCACGGTACGGAGCGCGCGAAGGGTCTCGCCATCGGAGCCCTTCACCGCCGCGAGATCGGCGTCATCCACCGTGAGCTCGATGAGCACGGAGGCATCGCCTTCGACGGTGTGGATCTGCACGGCGTCCGGCTTGGACACCATGCCACGAACCAGGAAGCTGACCAGCTCGCTCACGCAGCCACCGAGGCGCGGACCTTCTTGAGCAGATCGCCGGCGGTCTCGGACGGCTGGGCGCCGTTCTTGAGCCAGTGATCGGCGCGCTGCAGGTCGATCTTGATGAGCGGCGGGTTCTGCAGCGGGTCGTAGTGACCGATGTTCTCGATGAAACGGCCGTCGCGGGGGGAACGGGAATCGGTGACCACCACGCGGTAGAACGGCTTCTTCTTGGAGCCGAGACGAGCCAGACGGATGCGAACCATGACGGAACCTTCGATTGCGAAACGCGCGACTATCGTGTGCGACGCCCCGCCGTCAAGGTCCCTTCCGCCCCCTGCCCCGTTGACGGCGACAAACCGGGACCATACTGCTCCCACGCTGGCCGATTGTTGCCGACGCGGAGAACCGATGGACGAAATGCAGAAGCCGTCGCAGGACGGAAGCCTCATGGCCTACCTCTCCTACGCCTCTTGTTTCGTGGGGTTCCCCCTCTGGATCATCCCTATGATCCAGAAGAACGACGCGTTCGCGCTGTACCACGCGAAGAACGCCGCGGTCGCGTGGGCGTGGATGTTCGTCGGCTTCTCGCTCTACTTGTGCAGCTCGCTCACGATCGGCATGCTCACCTTCGGGATCGCCTCGTTGTGCTGCTTCCCGTTGGTGTTCGTCCAGTGGATCCCGATGATCCACGGCTTCATCATCGTCTCCGGGAACAAGATGGAGGCGCCGTTCCTCACCTTCGGGCTCGGCCAGTCCATCTTCTCGGGCATGCAGATCGAGCCGCCGCGATAGCAGGATGCTGCGCCCCCCCCCCTACAGGGGGATGTTCCCGTGCTTTCGCGGCGGGTTGTGGTCCCGCTTGTTCTCGAGCGCGTCGAAGGCCTCGACCAGGCGGGCGCGCGTGGTGGCGGGGCGGATCACGTCGTCGATGAAGCCGAGCTCGGCCGCCTTCCACGGGTTGGCGAACCGGGACTTGTAGGTGTTGACCAGCTCGGCGCGCGCCGCCACCGGATCGGCCGCGTCGGCCAGCTCCCGGCGGTGGATGATGTTCACCGCGCCGTCCGCGCCCATCACCGCGATCTCGGCGGTGGGCCAGGCGAGGTTGAGGTCGGCGCGGAGGTGCTTGGAGTTCATCACGCAGTAGGCCCCGCCGTAGGCCTTGCGGGTGATCAGGGTGACCTTGGGCACCGTCGCCTCGGCCCAGGCGTAGAGCAGCTTGGCGCCGTGCTTGATGATGCCACCGTGCTCCTGGGCGACGCCCGGGAGGAAGCCGGGGACGTCCTCCACACACCACAGGGGGATGTTGAAGGCGTCGCAGAAGCGCACGAACCGCGCCGCCTTGATCGAGGCGTTCACGTCCAGGACCCCCGCGAGCACCGCGGGCTGGTTCGCGACCACGCCCACGCTGCGCCCGCCGAGTCGAATGAACCCGATCACCACGTTGGCCGCGTACTCGGCCTGCACCTCGAGGAACCCGCCGTCATCGGCGGTGGCGGTGATGAGCTCCTTGATGTCGTAGGGCTTGTTGGGGTTGGACGGCACCAGGACGTCGAGCGCGGGGATGAGCCGGTCGGGGGCGTCGTCGGAGGCGACGCGGGGCGCCTCCTCCATGTTGTTCTGGGGGAGGTACGAGAGCAGCGCGCGGAGGACGGCCAGCGCCGCCTGCTCGTCGGAGGCGGCGAAGTGCGCGACCCCCGACACCGCGGTGTGGGTGTCCGCGCCTCCCAGCCGTTCCTGCGTCACCTCCTCGTGGGTGACCGCCTTGATGACGTCCGGCCCGGTCACGAACATGAACGAGGTGGACCGCGCCATCACGATGAAGTCGGTGATCGCCGGGGAGTAGACCGCCCCGCCCGCGCACGGGCCGAGGATGGCGGAGAGCTGCGGGACCACCCCGGACGCCAGCGTGTTGCGCAGGAAGATGTCCGCGTAGCCCCCCAGGGATTCGACCCCTTCCTGGATCCGGGCGCCGCCGGAGTCGTTGAGACCGACCACGGGCGCACCGTTCTTCATCGCCAGGTCCATCACCTTGCAGATCTTCTTCGCGTACGCACCCGAGAGGGTGCCCCCGAAGACCGTGAAATCCTGGGCGAAGATGTAGACCATGCGGCCGTCGACCCGACCGTAGCCGGTGACCACGCCGTCGCCGGCGATGCGCTTCTGCTCCATGCCGAAGTCGGCGCACCGGTGGACGACGTGCCGGTCGAGCTCCCGGAAGGTGCCGGGGTCGAGCATGGCGTCGATCCGCTCGCGCGCGGTCAACTTCCCCCGTTCGTGCTGACGCGCCACAGCGTCGGCGCCCCCACCCTCCAACGCATGCGCGTCGCGCGCGGCGAGTTCGTCCAGGAGCTTTTGCCGGTCGAGGTCCATCTGGGTCTCCGAGGGCCGCCGACCTAACCCGAACCGGGATGAATGGACGTACCCGCGCAGCGGAGGTACCGTGTGCATTCGTCGGAGACCGCCTTGGCACGCCCCTACCTGATCCTCCTTCCTGCGAGCCTGCTCCTCGGCTGCCCCGAGCCGGCGGCGGACGACACCGGGAAGGCCACCACCGACACCACGGACACCACCGTGGAGTACGATGTCGGCTGCATCCTGGTCGACGGGACCGGTGGCTATGCCCACCTCCAGGACGCTGTCACCGTGGCGGACGAGGGGTCGGTGATCACGCTCTGCGACGGCACCTACGAGGAGTCGGTCACAGTCGACAAGGCCGTCTCCATCGAAGGCGCCAGCCAGGCCGGCACCATCGTGGTCGGCCAGGGTACCGATCCGGCGATCCGCGTCACCGCGGGCGCGACCGTTTCGGGGCTCACCGTCCGGTCCACCTACTCGGGCATCATCATCGATGGCGCCACCGGCGCCACCGTCCAGGACGTCCTCTTCGACGCCCCCGCCTACTGGGCGCTCCAGAGCTCCGACTCCATCGGCACCACCGTGGTCAACGCGGTGATCCAGGAGCCAGGCGGCGGCGGAATCCAGATCAACGGCGGCTCCGCCACCGTCTCCAACGCGGTGATCGAGAATCCCAGCGGCTTCGGCGTGCAGGTGCTCAACGGCGCCGAGCTGATGATGTCCGACTCGGCGCTCTCCGGGATCATCATGACCTCCGAGGACGTGACCGACGGGTTCGCGTTCCACGTCATGGACTCGACCCTCATCACCAACGGGAACCAGGTCCTGGTCGCCGAGGGCATGGGGATCTACGCCGAGGGCTCCACCCTCGACCTCACCAACGACGTGATCGATCAGGCCTACTACCTGGGTATCTACGCGGTGGACGGCCCGGTCAGCATGCAGGACGTCACCCTCTCGAACTCGGTGCTCGAGGGCGCCTACATCGTCGGGCCCAGCTTCGTCGGAGACGGGGTCGCCGCGATCACCACCGCCAAGGGCTCCTGCTCCTACGACTACGAGGACTGGGGCGGCAACAACACCGGTCCGTGGTGCGGCGGCCTGCTGATCGCCGCCGACGACATCCAGTTGACCAACAGCAGCGCGAGCGGCTGGAACAACTACGGCGTGTACCTCCAGGGCAACACCGATCCCGACGCCCCGATGAACGTGTCCGGGCTGACGATCTCCGACACCGGGCGCTGGGGGCTCAACCTCTACCAGCCCAACGCCACCATCTCGGGCCTGACCATCAACGCGCTCCGCGAGCCCGAGATGCCGGCTCCCTGCCAGGACACCCAGTACATCTACCTGGACCGCTCGGTCGGCGTGGTGGTCAACGGCGGGAGCCTCGCCCTGTCGGACTCCACCATCACCGGCAACGACGGATGGGGGATCAGCCTCATCTCGGGTCAGCTCGACGTGACCAGCAGCACCTTCGACGCCAACGCCTGCTCGGGCATCCTCAACTACCAGGGCGCCGCGACGATCCACGGCAACACCTTCTCCCAGGGCTGGAGCAACGGGAACGTGTGGGACTACCAGGGTGCCACCATCGTGGACGGCAACACCTTCGTCAACAACCGGTACACCTACACCGGGTCGTACGAGTACGACGGTCACGTCTACGCCTATACCTACTCCGGCTACGGGCTCGACATCTACAGCTACTCCTCGTCGGCCCTGGAGGTGATGAACAACACCTTCACCGACGGCGACCAGTCGATGTCGCTCTACCTCTCCAGCGCCGAGATCCACGACAACACCTGGACGAACTACGACGGCGAGATCCTCTACTCCTACCAGAGCAGCAGCCCCGTCCTGTTCAACAACAACAGCGTCGACGACTTCGCCGGCTACCTCACCTTGAACTACTTCGGCGAGGTCGAGATCGAGGACGTCGACATCGGCACCCAGCGGGCCGCGACGATCTACTACGAGAACTACACCGACGACGTCCTGACCAGCACCGGCAGCTACACGAGCCAAGCGCCCACCGTGTACGCGTACGGCACCACCGACACGCCCACCTCCGTCACCATCGACGGCCTGACGATGGCGGACGCGCCGTACGGGTTCCTCTCCAGCTACGACGCGTCGTTGGAGCTCTACGACATCACGGTCGACTCGGTCGGGTCCGGGTCGGGCGGGTACCTCCTCAACGCCAACTGGCAGACGGTGGACCCGGTCGCGACCATCGACGGGCTCGCCAGCACCACCCTGTACGGGTCGGGGATCTACCTCTACACCTCCACCACCGGGCCGTCGTACGTCGACATGACGGGCGTCGAGTTCGGGACGGTCGCCAGCTCCTACGCGATCTCGACCTACTACCTGGGCGACTGGTCGCTGACCGACTCCGATCTCGGCACCGTGGGCTCCTACGGCGTCTACACGATCGCCAACGGCACCAGCCCCGGTACCGCGACGCTCAACGGCGTGAGCGTCCAGGGCGCCGACAGCTACGCCTACTACTTCTCCGGCGGCACCACGCTGATCTCCGACTCGGTCGGGACCTACAGCGGGAACGGGATCCGGCTCGACAGCGTGTCCGCCGAGGTCACCGGCAACGCGTTCACGAGCAACAACGCCTACGGGATGGTGTGCAGCTCCGCCACGCTCGTCTCGTGCACCACGAACGACCTCTCCGGAAACCTGACCGGCGAGCACTCGGGCTGCGACGACGCCTGTGGCGTGAGCGACGGGAGCTGATTCACCGCTTCCGCCCCTTCGCGCCGCGCGCGCGGAGGGCGGGAGTGGTGGCGCCCACGCTCAGGGCAGGTAGAGCCCGACCGCGTCCTGTGCGGCCGAGTCCGACGCCCCACCGCCCGCGATGACGATGCCGAACTCCGGGTCCACCGCGATCGACGGCTGCCAGGCCGGACCGGCGAGACCACCGGCGTCGTCGCCAGCGCTGCAGTCGGCGAGCACCTCGGAGCGACCGGTGGCAGGATCGAAGACCTCCACGCACGAGAGCGGTTCGGAGGCGAGGCCGGCCTGCAGGTAGGTGCTCGATCCACCCACCACCAACACCCGGCCGTCGGGGAGCACGGTCATCCGGTGCCCGGCTCGGGGCAGACCGAGCTCGCCGCCATCCGACCAGGTGTCGTTGTTGGGGTTGTAGAGCCAGACGTCGCCCACGGCCGGGATCTCCGAGGCCGGATCGCCGGGCGTCTGCGCAGTGATCGCCGAGCTCGCGCCGCCGGCCAGCAACACGCGCCCGTCGGGCAGCGTGACCATCGCGTGCCCGATGCGCGACTCGGGGAGGTCATGTGCGGTCTCGACCGAACCGTTCAGGCCGACGCGCACGCACACCGCGCTGCTGACCCAGTCGGCCATGCTGTTGCTCGTGTCCTCGACGCCCCCTCCGCAAATCAGCGTGCCCTCGCTGCCCAGGTCGGCGGCCGCGGCGTCCGCCGGACCCAGATCCTGGATGCGGCCGAGGTCGGTGAACTTACGGTTGACGGGGTCGTAGATCTCGGCGGTGTCGGCGTAGCCGACGTACCCGTCCTGGTTGGTGGCCGTCCACCCGCCCCAGTACACGATCGAACCCTGGATGTTCCCCAGCGAGAGGTACTCGCTGCGCGGGGTGACGAACGAATCGCGATCCCGGAGCAGCTCGAAGGTGTTCGCGGCGGGGTCGTAGATGAACGCGCTCGCGGTGACCGAAGTGGCCTGCTCGAAGCCGCTCAGGGCCGAGCCCCCGGCGAGCAGCAGCTTGCCTTCGTCCTCCCCGGGGACCGAGATGCGTTGGAGGTCGAAGCCGGAGCGCCCGGTGTGGGTACCACCGTTGTAGTCGGTCCACTCGGGGAGCGTGCCGACCTCGACGAAGGCGAGGGCGTCGTCGGGGGGCGCGAGCTCCAATCGGTAGATCTCCTGCACCTCGCGCGTGAGGCGACCGCTGCTGCCGGCGCTGGTGCCGCCCATGGCCACGAACGAGCCGCCCCCGAGCGCGCCCAAGGCGGGGCGGTAGATGGTGCCAGGAAGGGCCGAGAACCACGCCACCTCCCCCGGACGGGCCACGAACAGCGGAAGCTCGATGTCGTCGCCGTCGAGCACGGTGATCGTGCCGGTGCGGCCCCATCCGACCAGCAGGTCGGCGCGCCACGCCGAGACCGTCAGAACGGCCTCCCCCAGCTCGGGGATGCCTTCCGCCAGGGTGGTGTCGCCCGACGCGAGGGCGCCGAGATCGACGACGAGCGGGTCCGCGCCGCTGCGCGTGATGGTGAGCTCCGTACGATCGGAGCCCTCGAAGGGGGCCTCGTTGTAGGGGACAACGGGGACGAGGTGTAGATCGAAACGTACGACCGGCCCGTTGGGCGTCGAACCCGTACAGGCGGCGAGCAGCAGCAGAACCGTCAAGGTGCATGCTCCGGGGTGTAGAGAGTGACTTGGGAGGAGGCGAACTCGCCCGTCCCGTTGGCGTTGGCCCCCCCGACGACGAGGGCGCCGAACTCGCTGTCAACCGCGATGGAGGGCTTGTACGCCCGGCCGGCCAGGCCGACCGCTGCATCGTCACCGGTGCAGTCGTCCACGAGGGTGAAGGTGTTGGTGGTGGGGTCGAAGATCTCCAAGCAGGCGTAGGCCTCCTGTGGGACACGCACCGGACTATAGGTGGGGGCCCCGCCGGCGACGAGGACGCGGCCGTCGGGAAGCACCGCCATACGATGTCCCGCGCGAGGGAGGGCCATCCGGGAGACCGCCTGCCAGGTCCCGTTTCCAACGTATACCCACGCGTCGGCGCGCGCCGCCGGGGCGGGCTCTTCCTCGAGTCCGAAGCGGCTCCCCTGCGTGACGCCCCCCGTCAGCAGGATGCGTCCGTCGGGCAGGGTGATCATCGCCGACGCCGTCAGCGCCGCCGGGAGATCGGGGCCATCGTCGACGGCGCCGTCGAGACCCACCTCGACGCAGTGGTTGGTCGAGAACCACTCGCCATCGTCGAAGAACGCGCCCCCGCAGATCAGCGTGCCGTCGACGCCGAGGTCGGCGCCGACCAGGTCGAGGCTGCCGAGCTCGGGCGCGGCCTGGGCCGGGGCGAAGCCGCCGGTGGCCGGGTCCCAGACTTCGATGGTCTGGGTGACGGCGTAGGCGTCGGGCGCGGCGACCGTCCAGCCCCCGGCGACGACCACGGCCCCCTGGGCGTTCCCGATGGCGAGATGGTCGCCGCGCGCGATCTCGAGTTGGTCGGACTCGCGGGCGAGGGTCCACGTGCCCGCGACCGCGTCGAACACCTGCACGTCTCGGGTGAGGTCGGCGCCGCGGGTGTACCCGGGCCCGCCGCCGCCGCCGACCAGCAGGAAGCGCCCGGCGTCGTTCCCGAGCGTGATCGGCGTCAGCGTGGCCCCGTAGCGGGCCCGCAGCTCGTCGCCGTCGTAGGAATCGAGGTAGGTCGGAAGCGTCCCGGAGTCGGCGAACGCGAGCGTGTCCTCCGGCGGCGCGAGGGACAGCACCGCGGTGGTGTCGAGCGACTGCTCCAACGTCGTACCGGTACCCTCGTTGACGCCGCCGCCGAAGAAGAACCGGCCCTCGCCGAGGGCGACCAACAAACCACCCATCACCGGGTCGGTCAGCGGCCCGAACCAGGCGGCGCGGTCGGTCTCGGCGACGAGCACGGCGGCGTCGATCTCACCCGTCGACGCGGTGAGCGCTTCGGTGCGGCCCCAGGCCGTCAGATCGTCCCCGACGTAGCCCTCGACGTAGATGACGGCGTTCTCCAGCGCCGGAATCCCCTCGGCAACCGGCGTGGCGCCGCTGCTGAGGACCTCGAACGAGGTGCGCACGGCCTCCCCGGCCTCGGGTTGGACCAGGAGGTCGATGTGGTCGAGAGCCTCGAAGGGCGCCTCGTTGCCGGGCACGACGGGGCGCAGACGCAGGCGAAAGTCCGCAATTTCGACGACGCCGGGTTCCGCGCAGGCGGAGAGGCCGACGATGAGGAAGAACATCCCGCCCAGGCTACCACCCCTTGCGCACCGACGCAGGCGGAGTGAGGATGAGGGGTGCTGCAATCCACCTTGCTCGCGGGGGTTCCCCACGGTTTCACCGGTGTCGCCGAGGGTGATCTCACGCGCGAAGCGGTGGGTGGCCCGGCGCGGCATGAGCTCGCCGCCCGCCTCGGCGGTCGCGGAGACCTGGTGACCGCCATCCAGGTGCACGGCGCACGGGTGGTGGACGAACACGCCGGAGACGTGGAAGCCGACGCGATCGTCTCCACCTCGTCCGACCGGGTGGTGGCGGTGCGGGTCGCCGACTGCGTGCCGATCCTGTACACCGCCCCCGGCGGCGTCGCGGCGGTGCACGCGGGCTGGCGGGGCACCGCGGCCGGGATCACGCTGCAGGCGCTGCGCGCGCTGTGCGAACGGGTCGGCGTCGAGCCCGCCCAGGTCCGGGCCGCCATCGGCCCCTGCATCTGCGGGAGCTGCTACGAGGTGGGGCCGGAGGTGCTCGCCGGGGTGGGCGCGGTCGCGGTCGGGGACCGCTGGCGCGTCGGCGTCCGAAACGTCGATCTCGCCGAAGCCAACGCCAGCGTCTTGCGCGCCGCCGGCGTGCAGGTGGACGTCCTCGGCGCGTGTACCCGGTGCGGCACCGGGTTCTGGTCGCACCGCCGAGACGGCGCCGCCGCCGGGCGCCAGGTCGGGGCGATCCGGTGCTCCTGATCGGGCTGCTGGGCTGCAACGATCCCGCGCTGCTGCCCTTCTCCGAGGCCCTGGCCAGCTACGAGGCGGGGCGGACCCGGCTGACCGCGGGGGATCCGACGGGCGCCGCCACCGCCTTCGCCGAAGCCCGCGCCCGCGACGCCCAGAGCCCGGCGCTCGTGCTCTGGGAGGCCAAAGCGCACGCCGACGCCGGCGACCTCCCCGCCGCCCTCTCGCTGCTGGACACCCTCCTCGACGCCCAACCCGAGCTGGGGCTCGCGCGCTACAACCGAGCCGCCTACCGCGCCCGGGCCGGTCGCCTCGCGGAGGCCGCGTCCGACCTCAACGTGGCGCTCCGGGCCGAGGTCGCCAGCCCCTACGGCGCCGCCGCCGACCCCGACTTCGCCCCGCACCGTGCCGACCCCGCCTTCTCCGGACTCCTCCCGGCCCTGCCGGCGCTGGGAAGGGTCACCGGCCCGGACGGCGCGGTCTGGATCGGGAGCAAGCTCGAGGTCAAGGTGGTCATCGAGAGCCTGACCACCAGCCCCCTCGCGCTCCGCCGTGAGGGCCCCGATCCGGGATGCCTGCACCTCGATCAGCTGGTCGAGAACGACATCGAGCACGCCGACGTCCGGCTCCGCGAGCTCACCCTGCGCCTCACCGCGCTCGGCCCCTGCCAGGCGGTGCTCGGGCCCTTCGTGGTCACCGCCGAGGGCGTGCCGGTGCCGCTCGGCACGGTGAACCTCCTGGTCGAGGCCCCCCCGGGGACACCCGCCGCGGCCGGGACGCTGCCCACGGAGTTTCCCGTGCCCAGCACGCTCGCCCCCGAGGGCGCGACGGTCCGGGTGGCCCCAGCGGCAGGCGGCACCGTCGCCCTGGGCCCGCTGGACACGGTGCTAAGCGCGGGCGGCGTCCCGCCGGCGTACCGACTGGAGTGGCGGCTCGGCGACCAGACCCGGGGGGTCGGCGGGTTCTGGAGCGGGAGCGTGGAGGTCAAATCCCGCAAGCGGGGGGCCCCGAGCTCACCCGAGGGCGGCTAGGACCGCGTCGTGGCCGTGCTCGAGGTCGGGGAGGAGCAGGTCCGGACCCTCCGCCCGCAGCACCTCCACCGAGTGGAAACCGGTCGCCACCGCGACCGCCACCGCGCCGCCCGAGCGCGCACAGCGGATGTCGTTCAGGGTGTCTCCGATGACCAGGACGGGCCCCTTCCCGGCCCAACCGCGCGCGCGCGCCCGCGTCAGGGCGACCGGCAGGAGCGCGTTGCGGTCCGGGCCGTCGTCGGCGTAGGCCCCGAAGGCAAAGGCCTCGTGGAGCTCGGCGGCGATCAGCTTGAGCGTCGCCCCCGACACCCAGTTTCCGGTGAGCAGGCCCACCGTGGCCCGCCCCTCCAGGCTCGAGACCAGCCGGCGAACCCCGGGGAGGACGACGGTCCGGGCGCGATCGTCGAGACGACGCCGCAGTCCTTCGAGGTAGTGCGCCTCCACCCCGGCGTGGTCGACGGCCGCGCCGAACGCCGCCCCGACCGCCTCCAGGATGACCCGATCGGTGCTCCCGGCCACGTCGATCCCCCGCGTGGCGGTGGGCCAGCCGTGTACGTGCGCGATCGCGTCGTCGAGCGCCTCGCGACCGGCACCTCCGGTGCGTAGGAGCGTGCCATCGATGTCGAAGAGGACGAGTGACATAGCGCGACGCCTATCCCGCACCCGCGGTATGGTGGCCGCATGGCGAGGCGGATCCGCATCTACCATCCGGACCACACGGTCACCTGGCGGGATCGGCTCTTCGATCTGACCACCGGGGTCCGCCCCAGCCGCCCCGCGGCCGGCGTGGACTACTCCCTCCTCACGCACAACGCCGCGCGCGCCGCGCGCGCCCTCCTCGATGAGCTCTTGAGCATCACCCTCCTCGGCGACGAGATGGTGCGCGTCGACGCCCGCTGGCCGTTGCCCGAGGGGCTCTCGCCCGAGGTCGCGGCGGCGATCGTGTCGCGGCTGCGTTTCAGCCAGGTCCAGCCCGGCGGTCGGCGCCTCACGGTCCCCATCCGCTGGGTCGAGCTGAGCGAGGCCGTCCACGGCACCACGCTCCTCGTGCGGCTCCTCGAACCCCCGAACCCCGGTCTCCGCTCGGTCCTCGAAGCCAACCTCGCCCTGGGGGAGCACGAGGCCTGGGCCGAAGTCGCGGTCGCGCGGGACTAAGGCCCGACGAGCCCGGCCGCGCGCCACACCGCCAGCACCCCCGCCGGGACCAGCGCGTCTACCGGCGCGCCGCGTTGCAACCGGGCGCGGACCTCGCTCGAGGACACGCCCGGGAAGGTCGGCACCCCGTCCACCTCCGGATACCCCGCCCGACCGACGATGATCGGCGGGTAGTCGACCTCGATCCGCGGCCAATCCCGCCACTCCCCGAGCTGGGACCGCACGTCGGCCCCCACCACCAGCCGGAGCTGATGCTGCGGGTGCCGGGCCGCGAGCGCGTCCAGGGTTCGGATGGTGTACGAGGGGGTCGGCAGCTCCCGCTCGATGGGGACCACCGACACGTGCGGCCCCACCGCGCGCGCCAACGCCTCGCAGGCGGCGAGACGCGCCTCCCACGGTGCGAGGGGCTTGGCGAAGGCGTGCTCGAAGGTCGGGACCAACCACACGGCGTCCACCCGGCCCGTCCACCCCAGCCATCCCGCGACCAGGGCGTGGCCCACGTGAGGGGGGTTGAAGCTGCCACCGTAGACGCCGACCACCATCCTCGCTCCATCCGGACTGCGGGTGCGTGATAACGTGGGCTCGCTGGCGCGCTGACGCGCCCGCAATCGATGCTGCACCCGTGATCCGCCTCTACCATGTAGCCAAATCCTACGGCGACCGCGACGCGCTCCGAGACGTGACGCTCCAGGTCGAGAAGGGCGAATTCGTCTACGTGACGGGTCCCTCGGGCGCCGGGAAGTCCACCCTCCTGAAGCTCCTCTACGCCGCCGAACGGCCGACCACGGGGAAGCTCCTCATCAACGGCGTGGACATCGCCAACCTGCCGCGGGACCGCGTCCCACAGCTCCGGCGCAACCTGGGGGTGGTCTTCCAGGACTTCAAGCTCCTCCCCCGACGGTCGGTGTTCGACAACGTCGCCATCGCCCTCGAGGTGGTCGAAGCCCCCGTCGAGCAGATCCGGCGCCGGGTGCCGGCGGTGCTCAACATCGTCGGACTGATGGGTCGCGAAGACGCCCTCGCCTCCGACCTCTCCGGCGGAGAGCAACAGCGCGTGGCGATCGCGCGGGCCATCGTCAACGATCCCGCCCTGCTGCTCGCGGACGAGCCCACCGGAAACCTGGACGGCGCGATGGCCGTGGAGGTGATGGAGATCCTCCAGGCCGTGAACCTGCGCGGGACCACCGTCCTCGTCGCCACCCACGACGTCGGGCTCATGGACCGGTTCCCGTTCCGTACGCTGCGCATCGTCGACGGCCGCCTCGCGGCGAACCCGGCGCGCCGCCGGGGGGGGGCGTCGTGACGTCGGCCACCCTCCGCCGCTCCCTGCGCGGCATCCGGGAACACCTGACGCTGACCGCGCTCTCGACCGGGGTCATCGCGTGCGCGCTCCTCCTGGTCGGCTTCTTCCTGCTGGTGTCCACCCAGGCCCGGCACGTGGTGGGCTCATGGGAGACGGACGCCCACATCTCGGCCTACTTCAAGGACGGCATTCCCCCCGCCCAGCGGGCCGAGGTGCAGACCGCGCTTGCCAACCGCCCCGAGGTGGGCGAGGTCACCTACGTCTCCGAAGCGGACGCCCAGGCCTGGCTCGTGGCGCGCAGCCCGGAGCTCGAGCCGGTCCTCGCCGGGCTGGGCGGGGCCGTGCTCCCCGCATCGCTCGAGATCACGCTGGCGCACACCGCGACCCGCGACGGCGGGGTCGCCCGCTTCGTGTCCGAGCTTCAGGCGCAGGGGGTCTGGGAGGAGGTCGACTTCGGCCAGGAGTGGGTCGCGCGCTTCCACACGCTGCTCTCCCTCGCCTCCATGCTCGGCACGGCCCTGGGGGTCGTGGTGCTGCTGGTCACCGTGTTCCTCGTCGCCAACACCATCCACCTGGTGATCCACGCCCGTCGGGACGAGGTCGAGGTGATGCGCCTCGTCGGCGCCACCGACGGGTTCATCTACGGCCCCTTCCTGATCGAAGGCGCGCTGCAGGGAGTCCTCGGCGCCGGGTTGGGCATCGGCGCCCTCTGGGCCACGTACCAGGCCGTCATGCTGCAGGCGCACGCGCTGATCTCGGTCACCACGGGCAACGACACCCTGCCCTTCGTCCCGGTCCCGGTGCTGGTCTTGCTGGTGGTGAGCGGGGTGGTGCTGGGCGTGGGTGGCGCCTGGACGGCGGTGCGCCGGTTCCTTCGGCAACTCCAGTGATCGGCCGGTGACGCTGCTCCTCGCCCTGCTGCTCGCCTCCGCGCTGGGCCAGTCGCCGGCCGAACGGTCCCTGCTCGCCGAGATCGAGCGCTACGACACCGACATCGTCGACCTCGACGCCCAGATCAGCGCCCTCGACAGTCAGGCAGCGACCACCGCCGCGACCTCGGCCGCCCACGAAGCCGAAGCCGAACGCGCCGAGGCCTCCCTCGCCGCGCGACGCGACAGCACGATTCGAGAGGTACGGAGCTTCTACACCCTCAAGCGGCAGGGCGTCCTGCGGATGATCCTCGAGGCGAAGGACCCCCACGAGCTCCGCCGCCGGATCCGGTACCTGCTCTCCCTCATCCGCACCGAACAGCAACGTCAACAGGCGTACACCGGGCTCCTCACCACCCGGGAGACGGCCCGCGCCCAGGCGGCGGCGGAGCGGCAGGCGCTCGAACGGCTGCGCGCGGAGCTCGGCACCCGGCGCGCGACCCTCGACACCGAGCGCGGGCGCCGGAAGGCGCTGCTTCAGGCCATCCGCGGCACGCCGGCCCTGACCGCGAAAGCGAACGCCGAGAAGCGCGTCGCGGTGGCCGATCTCGAGGCCTCGGTCGCCGCGCGCGAAGGAAGCGCCCCCGCCGCGACCGCCGCGCCCGAAGCCGCGCAGTTCCGGTCGTCCAAGGGGCGGCTCCCGATGCCCGTCTCCGGCAGCGTCGTCGGCACCTTCGGCCCGACCACCGACCCCGTCACCGCCGAGGTGGTCCAGAACCTCGGGATCGACATCAGCGCGACGCTGGGAACGCCGTTCCGTGCGGTGTACGCGGGCACCGTGACCCGCAGCGGGTACGTCCGCGGCTACGGGCAGATGGTCATGGTGGAGCACGGCAACTACGCGACCCTCTACGCGCACGCGAACGGCCTCCGCGCCATCCAGGGACAGGTGGTCGCCGCGGGAGACGTCCTGGGCCTGGTGGGCACCACCGGCCTGACCGAGGACAGCGCGCCTCGCCTCCACTTCGAGATCCGCTACAACGGCACCCCTCAGGACCCGCTGCCGTGGCTCCAGCGCTGAACCGCTGGGCCTTGGCCGGGATCGTGGTGGGCGCCTTCCTGCTGGGGCGCGGATCCCGGGCCGGGGAGGCCCAGGCGTCCCCGTACGCTGCGCTCGACACCTTCGCGCGCGTGCTCACGCAGGTCCAGCAGTCCTACGTCGAGGCCGTGTCCCAAGAAACCCTCATCCACGGAGCGCTGGCCGGCCTCGCCGGCGCCCTGGACCCCCACTCCGCCTACTACGCGCCGCAGGAATGGCGGCGGGTGACCGAGGAGAGCGCGGGCCACTACGTCGGGATCGGTACCGAGACCCGGATCGAGGCGTGTGGCCTGCGCGTGACCGACGTCCTGCGCGGCGGGCCGGCCGACCGGGCCGGGCTGCTCCCGGGGGACTGCATCGTGGCCGCGGGGGGTAGCCCGCTCGCCGACCTCGCCCCCGACGCGGCCGACGCCCTCGTGCGCGGGGCCGAAGGAGACACCGTCACCCTCGTCATCGACCGGGGCGGGACCCAGTGGACGGTCGTGCTCCTGCGCGCGCGGGTGCTGGAGGCGTCGGTGGAGTCGGACCTCCTCCGACCGGGGATCGTCCTCCTGCGGATCCGCCAGTTCCACGAGCGCACCGCCATCGACCTCGACGCGGAGGTGGCCCGATACGGCGTGATCCGGGGCGCCATCCTCGACCTCCGGGACAACCCGGGGGGGCGCCTGGACGAAGCGGCCGCGGTCGTCGATCGGTTCGTCGGCGCCGGCACCATCGTCACCACCCGCGGGCGCGGGCCCGGCGCGACCGAAGCGCATGTCGCCACCGCCGCCCCGACCGACTGGACGTGGCCCGTGGTGGTGCTGATCAACGAGCGCACCGCCTCGGCGGCCGAGATCGTGGCCGGTGCGCTCAAGGACCTCGGCAGGGCCGCTATCGTGGGCACCCGGAGCTACGGCAAGGGGTCGGTGCAGACCGTCTACGCGTACGAGGACGGCTCGGCGTTCAAGCTGACCATCGGTCGATACTACCTGCCGCTCGGCGAGGCGATCCGAGACCGGGAGGGCGTCGTGCCCGACGTCGACGTGCCCCTCGCCGACGATCCGGCCGCCACCTTGCGGAGCCTCGTCGCCGACGTGCCCGGTCTACGGCCCGCCGACCGGCTGGCCTTGTCCCGCGAGGTCGAACGGGTGGCCGGCCCCGGTCCCCTGCCCCCGCCGCGGTCGGGCCCCATCGCGACGCGCTTGAAACAAGATCCGGCGCTCGCCAAAGCCCTCAGCCGACTTCCCCCGTAGACGCCGGCGCGCTCCGAAGCCGACGGAGCTCCGGCCCGAGCGTCCACAGCTCGCCGACCGCCCGACCGACCACCCGGACCCGCGCCCCCGAGGACGCCCCGGCGGTCCGCGGAAAGTGCGACACCGGAACCTCCGCCACCGTCAGCCCGCGCGCCCGCGCCCGCGCGAGCAGCTCGCCGTTCACGAAGGCCCCCCGGCTGCACAGCCCGAGGTCGGCGACCGCGGACCGGCGGAGCAGCTTGAACGCACAGTCGACGTCGCGCACGCCCAACTCGAGGACGACGTCCAAGAGCCCGCTCCACGCCCACCCCAGCAGACGACGCCCCCACGGGTCCCGCCGCGGCGCCCGGTAGCCCACCACCAGGTCGTAGTCGGCCGCCCAAGGCTCCAGCCGGGACAGCTCAGCGAGATCGAACTGCCCGTCGGAGTCGGTGAAAAACACGTGACCGCAGCGCGCGGAGGTGAGTCCGGTGCGGAGCGCGGCACCGTAGCCCTGACCGCGCGCGTGCCGGAGGAGCCGGACCCGTGGATCGGGGATGGCGTGCACCACGGCCGCGGTGCGGTCCCGCGACCCATCGTCCACGACGAGCACCTCCCCCGGGATGCCACGCGCCGTCAGCTCGCGGAGCGCGGCGTGTACCGCGTCGGCGATCGTCTCCGCCTCGTCTCGGGCCGGAAGCACCACCGAGAGCGAGCGGACGCCCCCGGTACCGAGGACGGAGTCAGCCCGCATGTCTCCGGGCTAGGGGACGTAGACGCGGAAGTGGTAGGGATCGTCCGGGCCATCGGTCGGAGACCACGTCACGTTCTGCGCGGCGTCGATCGCCTCGAGGTAGTAATCCATGCCGCCCGACTGCTGCTCGTCCCCCGGGATGGCACCGGTGTACTCGTCGGGGACGTCCGACGGGAAGAGCTGGAGGGCCTTGTAGGCGGAGCTCGCGTCTGTCTCGTTCTTGAAGTAGATGCGCACGAACACGACGCCCGAGTCGTCGTCGGTCGCGACGCAGCTCACCGCCACGTCCGTCCCCATCGCGATGGACTCGGTGAACGGCGTGTACGTGAGCTCCGGCGCCGTGGTGTCCGTGACCTCGTCGAAGTCGTTCTTGTTTTCGTTCTCGTTGGTCGACAGAGTCGGGCTACACGCCATCAGGGCGAGAGACAGGACAAACATGGTGCATCTCCGAGGGTCACTTTCGCGTGCGGACCCCTCCGCCGTCAACTATTTGTGCCGCACCACGAGGCGATAGCTCGTGAACTGGGAGCGACCGGCCTGATCGAGGACCTTCCCGATGACGTCGTACGGAGTGTCGCCGTCCGCTACCACCATCAGGAGGCCGTCGAACGGGCTCCCGCCGCGCGCCTCGATGGCACGGATGGTCTCCACCCGCTTTTCGAGGGCCTGCCGAAGCGGCTGGTAGGGGTTGTTCGGATCGGGCGTGATCATGGCTCCGTCCTTCCACTGGAGGACGAGCTTGTCGTCGACCAGGATGCCGGACTTGGCGACCATCACGCGGACCGCAGGGGTGATCGTTCCGGGCGCGGTGGAGGCCGGCGGCCGGAGATCGTCGTTGAGGGTCATGTTCTCAGGCGACGAGGCGTACACCTTGATCAGGTAGACCAGGATGATGGTGAACATGTCCATCATCGCGGTGAGGTTCAGCCCCGCGATGTCCTCGGCATGGACCCGGCGCTTCCGCCGCAGGAGCAGTTCGTCGTCGACCTGGCTGCTCATCTCCGCTTCGGTGGACATCACTGCACCGCCTGCGCGAGGGTGATTCCCGGAAAGAGCGGGCCCTTGGCGTCGCCTCGGGCGGCGTCCATCGTGGCGATCAGGACGGTGTAGGGCACCGTGCCGTCGGCGGTCAGGATCAGCGTCTCTCCGAGCTCGTACTGGCTCCGGTACTCGCGCAGGGTCTCGGTGAGCCGCGCGAAGGGGTATGCGCCGTTCTCCTTCACCAGTTCATTGGCCGGGATCTCGTCCACGCTGCCGAGGATGGCGTAGCTCTTCGTGCTGATGGCCACGGTGAGGAACGCCTTCTGCTTCTCGGTGCTGCCTCCGGACCCGGCGTTGCTGTAGGCAGGCACCAGCACGGGCGCCTCGCGGAGCTCCACGAGGTACGCCGTCACCGTCAACATGAACATGATCAGGTTGACCATGATGTCGAGGTAAGGAACGAGGTTTAGGTCCTGTTCCCCACCGCCGCCGCCAGCCATCTAGGTCTTTGCTCCCGCCGCCGGGGCCGCAGCGCTCTCGGCGGGGCGATAGCCCTTGCGCCACTGAGCGTGCACGTTCACGAAGTGGAACAGGGCGTGCTCGGCCCGCTCCACGATCTTGGTGACGAGGTTGTTCAGCACGAGGTGCGCGGTGATGCAGACGACGGCGATGCCGAGACCGAACGCCGTGTTGTTCATCGCCTCGGAGATGCCGCGGGAGAGCGCTTCGGCGCGCTGATCGGCCTGAAGCGCGCCGACCGCCTTGAACGCCTGGATGAGGCCGAAGATGGTACCGACGAGGCCGACCAGGGTGGCGATGTTCGCGATGGCCCAGAGCCAGGTGACCCGTGCGGTCACCATCGGCTTGACCTCCATCAGCGCTTCCTCGACTGCCATCAACGGGCTCTCGTAGCCGTTGCGCATGAGCTTGAGGAGGTTCCGGGTGGCGCGAGACAGCGCAGGCGCAGGCGTGGTCGCGCAGACCTTGGCCGCGGCCTCGATGTTCCCGGCTTGCAGGTAGCGGTCCACCGAGGCCACGAACGGCTTCTCGTTGATGCGATACCGGAAGAACAGCGAGAAGGCCCGCTCGATGATGACGGCCAACGCTACCACCAACCATATGAGGTTGAGGAGCATGATCGGGCCGCCCTCCTGGAAGAAACCAACAACACTGTCCATGAACTCTCCATCCGGGGACCGGCGTCCCGCGGACCGTACCAGCAGGGTTTCTGCACAACAATGAAAAGTGCGACTAACGCAGCCCTTCACCAACCTGACCGACTGAACGTCCGGGGGGACCTCAACCGGGCCGAGACTCTATCACACGGCGCGTGCTCCCCCGGAAGGGCGAAAGACACGCGAAACGTGCGCCAACGGCTTGCCCGCGCTCACACGCGGCTTCTGACGATGTCAACAACCACACTGCCGCCGCCACTAGCCCCTTTTTCGGCAGGCGACCACCAGCGTTGAAGCCGTTCTGCAACGCTGCGCGGCGCGGGTGGTCCGTTTCCTCCAGGGGGCCGGTAGCGCCGAGCCCGCGGTCCGCCGCAGCGAGCCGGATCAGCCGACGACTTCGCCCACCAGGTCGTGGACCGAAGCGCGCCGGATCCGGACCGAGCGGAACTGACCGGGACGGAGGTCGTCCGGGGGATTCTGCAGGTAGACCACGCCGTCCACGTCGGGCGCCTGGGTGGCCAGACGACCGGCGAGCAGCAGATCACTCTCCTTGCTGGCGCCGTCCACGATCACCGAGAGGGTGCGTCCGACCAGCGCCTTCATCCGGGCGCGGGACACCTTCTCCTGGATCTTCATCAACTGCTTCTGCCGCTGCAGCTTGACCTTCTCCTCCACCTGCCCGGGGAGGTCAGCCGCGGGCGTCCCCTCCTCGCGGAAGTAGGTGAAGACCCCGACCCGGTCGAACTGGTGGGTGGTGACGAAGTCGCAGAGCTCATTGAAGTCGGCGTCGGTCTCGCCCGGAAACCCGACGATGAAGGTCGTGCGCAGCGCGATGTCGGGCACGAAGCGCCGCACGCGCTCCAGGATCCGCTCCTGGCCGTCACGGGTGACGCCGCGCCGCATGGCGCGCAGCATCGGACCGCTGGCGTGCTGGAGGGGCATGTCGAGGTACTTGACGACCTTCGGCTCCTCGGCGATGGCGCGCAGCAGACTCTCGGGGAGCCCGATGGGGTAGGCGTAGTGGAGGCGGATCCAGGCGATGCCGTCCACCTTCGCAAGCGCGCGGAGCAGCCGTCCGAGATCGGTGCCGTCCGCCAGATCGCGGCCGTAGGCCGTCGAATCCTGGGCGACGAGGTTCAGCTCGACCACGCCCGCCGCGGCGAGCTGACCCGCCTCGGCCACCAGCGACGGGATGGTCCGAGACCGCATGGTCCCGCGGAGCTGCGGGATGATGCAGAAGCTGCACTTGTGGTCGCAGCCCTCGGAGATCTTCAGGTACGCCGAGTGGGGGAGCCAGGAGTTGACGCGGGGCGCGGCATCGTCGTGGAGGAACACCGGGGTGTCCACGTAGGAGCGCGGGGCGTTCGCGGACCCGAGGACCTCGTCGATGCGGTGGTACTCCCCGGTGCCGAGGAAGTGATCCACCTCGGGGAGCTCGGCCTCCAGGGCCTGACCGTAGCGCTGCACCATACAGCCGGTCACAACCAGCTTGCGGAGGCCCCGCTCCTTGAGCTTGGACATCTCGAGGACCGTGTCCACCGACTCTTCGGTAGCCGGCTGGATGAACGAGCAGGTGTTCACGACGACGACGTCCGCCTGCTCCGGGTCGTCCACCAGCTCGAAGGCCCCGGACCGCAGCTTGCCGACCATCGCCTCGGAGTCGACCCGGTTCTTGGGGCACCCCAGGCTGATGAGGTGCACCCGCTCGGGGCGACTCCCGGCGTTCATAGTTGTCCGGTCTTGATGACCTGGACGCCCGACGGCACCTGGAACACGAACTCGGAGTCCGGGACGTCCGCGTTCATGCGAAGGTTGGTGAAGTTCATGGTGGTGCTGTTGTCGAGTTGATCCACCAACACCAGCTCCTGGAGCACGTACTTCTGACGCGACAGCGTGAGCTGGATGGTCTTGAAGTTCCCCGGCTTCCGCGGCACCAGCTTGACCGTGTGCGTGGGCTTGGGCGGCTTGTCTTCCACCAGGGTGACGGTGAACACCTCGTCCAGGTGCGCCAGATCTTCGAGCAGCGCGCCGACCTCGGCGCCCGCCGCGACTTCGGGGGTCTCGATGACCTGCTTCTGGGCGACGCTGTACACCCAGAGGGTCTTGCCGTCGCTGACCACGCTGGACTGCAGCGGCACGCCGAGGTCGACCCGGAGCTTTCGCGGCTTCTCGAGGGAGATCTTGCCGCGCTGCCGATCGGGGACGCCCATGGCGCTGTTGTTCACGGTCTGCGTGAAGTCCGCCCGAACGCTGGAGACGTTGGTGTAGGCGGACTTGACCGCTTGCACCAGCTCGGTCGTCGTGGTGGGGTTTTCGGGGCTCGCGAGGGCACGACCGGCCGTCACGGACAGCGAAAGAGCGAGTCCTGCCAGGAGAAGTCCAAACCGCACGAGGCCACCCGGAACCGGGCCGCTGCTAACCTGAAACCGCTGCGTCGCCAACTGACCTCCGCGTGCCGACGGAAGCCGGCTTGCCACCCTGAATACGCCGTGCCGGGCCGTCTCTTCGGCACCGTGACGTTTGCTGACCGTCGCGCGCCCGCGCCCGGCGCCCGCGTAGGGCCCCGGCGCCGGTCCTCACCGTTGCGCGAGGACCTCGCGAGGCTTGGCGCCGTCGGCGGGCCCGACGATCCCCTCGCGCTCGAGGATCTCCATGATGCGCGCGGCCCGGTTGTAGCCGATCTTCAGCAGGCGCTGGATCATCGAGGTCGAGATCCGGCCCTTCTCCAGCGCGAACTCGACCGCGCGGTCGTAGTTCTGGTCCATCTCCGCCGAGAGGTCCTCGTCCCCGTCGCCCCCATCCTCCAGGGCGACCTTGGGCGCGTACTCGGGCGGGCCCTGCTCGCGGCAGAAGTCCGC
>JAYVAS010000014.1:0-11066 GCA_043750895.1 Pseudomonadota bacterium | reverse complement strand
GCGGGGATCGTGATCAACGCGGGCGCCTACACGCACACGTCGGTGGCGCTTCGGGACGCCCTCGTCGGCACCCAGCTCCCCTTCGTCGAGGTCCACCTCTCCAACGTGCACGCCCGGGAGCCCTTCCGGCACCACTCCTACCTTTCGGACGTCGCCGTCGGGGTGGTGCTCGGCTTCGGCGAGGCCAGCTACGCGCTCGGGCTGCGTGGCCTCGTGGACCGGCTCCGGGCGGGCTGACCGCGCCGATCCAACCCGCTTCCGGCGAGCGGGGCACGTCGATTGTTGATAGTCTCCGGCGCCCTCAGGGAGATCCATGGATCGTAAAGAGCTGGACGCGGTGCTCAAGCTGCTGCGTCGCCACGGTGTCGCCGAGTTCACCCTCGACGAGGAGGACACCTCCTGGTCGGTCAAGTTCGCCGGTGTCGGCGGTGCGCCCGTCGTGACGACGGTCGTGCCGGTCGCAGCGGCCCCGGCCCCCTCGGCGGGTGCTCCGGCCCCCGCGCGAAAGGACGTCGTCGCCAGCCGTGTCGTCCGCGCGCCCATCGTCGGCACCTTCTACCGGTCGCCGTCCCCGGAGGCGTCCCCGTACGTCAACGTCGGGGATCGGGTCCGGAAGGGGCAGATCGTCTGCATCGTCGAAGCCATGAAGCTCATGAACCAGATCGAGTCCGACAACGACGGCATCGTCGTCGAGATCCTGATCGAGAACGGCGCTCCGGTGCAGTTCGGGCAGGAGCTGTTCCGCCTGTCGGACGGGTAGCCCGTGTTTCGTAAGGTCCTCATCGCCAACCGGGGCGAGATCGCGCTCCGGGTCATCCGGGCGTGCCGTGAGCTGGGCATTCGCACGGTCGCCGTGTACTCCGAGGTGGACCGCCACGCGCTCCACGTGCGGTTCGCCGACGAGAGCGTGTGCATCGGCCCCGCGCAGGCGACGCGCTCCTATCTGAACATCCCGGCCGTCATCAGCGCAGCGGACATCACGCGGGCCGACGCCGTCCATCCCGGGTACGGCTTCCTCGCCGAAAACGCCACCTTCGCCGAGGCGGTCAACGCCCACGGGATGACGTTCATCGGGCCGTCGCCGGACCACCTCCGCCAGTTCGGGGACAAGCTGTCCGCCAAGGCCGCCGCGCGCGCCGCGGGCTTGCCGTTGCTCCCGGGGAGCCACGGCTCGGTCGAGGATCTGGAAGAGGCCGTCAACGTCGCGCGCGCCGCCGGCTACCCGCTGATGCTCAAGGCGGCGGCAGGCGGCGGCGGCAAGGGCATGCGCGTCGTCGAAGACGAGGAGCAGCTGCGGAAGGTCTTCGTGGTCACCACCGCCGAGGCCAAGGCCGCCTTCGGGTCGGGGTTGGTGTTCCTGGAGCGCCTGCTTCGCGCGCCGCGCCATGTGGAAGTGCAGGTGGCGGGGGACCGCTACGGCACCGCGATCCACGTGGGCGAACGCGACTGCTCGATGCAGCGTCGCCACCAGAAGATCATCGAGGAGGCGCCCGCCCCCAACCTGTCGGACAGCCTGCGGGACCGCATCCGCGCCGCCGCCGCCCGGCTGGTCTCCTCCACCGGCTACGTCACGGTGGGAACCTGCGAGTTCCTCGTGGAAGGCGACGAGTTCTTTTTCCTCGAGGTCAACCCGCGCATCCAGGTCGAGCATCCGGTCACCGAGATGGTCACCGGCATCGACCTGGTCCAGCTTCAGATCCGCCTCGCGGCCGGCGAGCGCATGCCCTTCGCCCAATCGGACGTGCAGCTCAACGGGCACTCGATCGAGGTGCGGGTCAACGCCGAGGACCCGTGGAAGTTCACGCCGTCTCCGGGTCCGATCAAGGGGTACCACGCCCCTGGCGGTCCGGGCGTGCGGGTGGACAGCGCCGTCCACGAAGGCGCGATGGTGCAGCCCTACTACGATTCGCTCGTCGCCAAGCTGATCGTGCACGCCCCCACCCGTGACCTGGCGATCCGGAAGCTCCTCGGGGCGATGGACGAGTACGTGGTAGAAGGAATTCGAACCTCCCTTCCCCTCCAGAAGCAGCTCCTCGACGATCCGGTGTTCCGCGAGGCGCGGTTCCACACCCGGTACATCGACGAGTGGCTTCGCAACCGCCCGGGTTGACCATGGATCGACAGCAGCTCGAACAGGAAGCGATGGGCTGCATCAGCCGCGGAAACCTCGAGGGGGCGCTGCGCGCCTACCAGGGGATCCTGCGGGTGGAGCCGCGCGACAAACGGGTGCGCCAGCGGGTCGGCGAGCTCCTCCTCAAGCTGCAACGACCCCGCGAGGCCGAGACCCACTTCCGCGAGGTGCTCGAGGCCCTCCAGAAGGAAGGGAACTTCCGGGCCGCGGTGGCCGTCGCCAAACAGCTCCTCGGCGCGCGGCCGGAGGATGCCGCGCTGAACCAGGAGATCGGGGAGCTCTACGTGTCGTCGGGGTACCCGAACGACGCCCGCGTGCACTTCGACAACGCGCTGCGGCTGTTCCTCAACGCCCAGCGGCCTCTCGATGCGGCCCGGGCCGCCGGGCGCATCGCCGACCTCGCTCCGGGGGAGCCGATCTTCCGCCTGAAGCTGGCGGAGCTGCTCGAGGCGGGTGGCGACAAGGCGGGCGCCGCCGCAGCCTATCGCGTGGTGGCCGACGAGTACCGTCGCCGTGGGCGGATCGACGAGGTGGGCCGCATCGCTGAGATGTTGCTCAAGCTGAACCCGGACGACGTGGAGCCGCTGCTCGACGCCGCTTCGGCGCGGATCGACGCGGGGGACCCTCGGAAGGCGCTGGTCCACCTCCAGGTCGCCTACACGCGCGATCCGCTCGACGCCCGCACGCTCGACCTCCTGGCGCGCGCCTTCGAGGGGGCTGGGCAGCCCGACCGGGCCGCCAAGGTGCTCGTGAAGCTGGCCGAGGTCGCGGCGGAGCGCCAGGATCTGGTGGTCGAGGCCGACGCCCTGCGCCGCGCGGCACACCTGTTGCCGGACGACGCCGACCTCCAGGGGCGGCTGACGATGGCCGAGGGGCGACGCAAGCGGCTCGAACGGCGCATCACCACCCTCGCCTTCGCGCAGCCGGTCGACGAGACCGAGCTCACCGCGGTGGTACGTGCCGACGTCTTCGTTCGCTACGGTTTTCTGGACCGCGCCGGGGCCACCCTGGAAGCCGCGGTCGCCGGTCGTCCCGGATCGCCGGCGCTGCTCGCCGCCTTGGCCGAGCTCGCGGTGTCCCTCGGCCGCCCCGCGGACGCCGCTGCGCAGATGCAAGCGCTCCTGCCCGGGCTCACCGGAGACGACGCGGTCGGGGTCTCCGAGCGGATCGCGCTCCTCAGTGGCCCTGCGGCAGAGGAGACCGCCGAGCAACGCGGTGACCGCCTCGCCGCCAAGGGGGACCACGACGGAGCGATGACCGCCTACCGGGAGGCGCTCTCCGGGAACCCCCTCAACGACGAGGTGCTGGGGAAGATGGGCGCGGTGCGGACGGCGATGCGCGCGGCGATGGTCCTCGACGATGACGGCACCTACGCCGAAGTGTCCCCCGATGCGCTCGAGGACGACGACGACGCGGACGACGAACTCTACGCGGAGGCGCGCTCGTTGGTCTCGATCGGCATGTATCGCGACGCCCTGCAGCTGCTCGACGAGCGGACAAAGCTCCCGGCCGTGGTGATCTCGGCGCTCGCCCACAAGGGCCTGGGCGACGTCAACCGGGCGGTCGACCTCCTCCGCGACGCGACCAACGAGGCCGCCGAGGGCGATCCGGCCTACGTCGAGGCGCTGTACGAGCTCGCGAGTCTGTACGCGCACACCGGCAAGCAGCGGTCCGCGATCCGCCTGCTGGAAGAGGTGCGGGAGCTCGATGCGACCTTCCGTCCGGACGACGTGGAGACGCGTATACGGGGTCTCAAGAAGGCCGGCGGCGGCTGATCCGCGGCGTCAGATCACGCCGTAGAAGGTGTCGAGGCAGGTCACGGTGACGTTGCACCACGCATGGAACAGCGCCCCGGCGAGCGGATTGCCGGTCTTCTCCCGGAGCCAGCCGAAGATCAGGCCGGGGAAGAAGGTCGCGAAGTGCCACCAGCGGAACACCACCAGCGAGTGGCCGAACGCGAAGAACAGGCACGCGATGGGCACTGCCCAACCCACGGCCTGCCCGAAGACGAGGAACTTCCGTGGAAATACCTCGTTCAACCGGGTCTGCACGTAGCCTCGGTAGAAGAACTCTTCGGGGATCGCGACGAAGAACAGGTGGTAGGGCACCAGGAGCAGCGCGTCCTTGGGCATCCGCCACTCCGGCGTCAGCCCGAAGAGCGTGGTCTGGTAGAGGTGGTAGCCGATGAACCAGGGCACCGCGATGACGGCGATCACCAGGCCGGCGGCTCGGAACGCCTCGATCCACGCGGCGCGGTCGCCGAACGCCGGGATGGCGATGCGGTACGCGTAGCTGTCCACCCCGCGGTAGTGGCAGAGGGCGACGGGGACGTAGATGAACAAGAAGGGGACGGCGGCGAGCGTCCAATCCGGGAGGCCCTGGGCCTGGACGAACACCACCAGCCGGATCGCCAGCAGGGTGACGAGCCACAGGCCCACGAGCTCGACCAGGACCCGGCGACGGGCGCCGGGAGGCACGTGTTCGGTGCGATCGCCCACGCCGAGCGGCCGAAGCGGTGGGCCGAGCGTAGCGGAGGGAGGGGGAGAAGGATCCACGGGGCGCCTGGGCCGCCCCCCTTACCGCGGAGCGGGGACCGTGTCCGCCGGTCTCACCGAGCCGCTGCCCGAGCGGTAGCCGTCGAGGTCGACGGTCACCCACGCGAAGCCTTCGGCGTGGGCGGCGGCGGTGACGAGCGCGCGGGTGGCGGGCTCGACCAACAGGGGGAGGTGGGCCGGATCCACCTCGATGCGGGCGAGGTCCTCGCCGTCGAGGGCGTGGAAGCGGACCCGGAACTGCCGGAAGCCGAGGGTGCGCAGCGTCGACTCGACCCGTTGCACCCGGCGGATGCGCTCGGCGGTGACGCGGGTACCGGCGGGAAAGCGGCTGCCCAGACACGCGAAGGAGGGCTTGTCCCACACGTCCAGCCCCAGCTTCTTGGCCGCGGCCCGCACTTCGGGCTTCGTGAAGCCGGCCTCCACCAGGGGGTGACGCACCCGGTTCTCCGAGGCGGCGGCGAGCCCCGGGCGGTGCCCGGAGAGGTCGTCGACGATGGTCCCGTCCAGCACCCAGGGGATCCCCAGCGCCGCGGCGCGCGCCGTGGCGAGCGCGAACAGCTCGGTCTTGCAGAAGTAGCAGCGATTGCCTTCGTTCTTCGCGTAGCCCTCCAGCTCGAGCTCGTTGGAGTCGACGACCTCGTGCCGGACCCCGAGATCGGCCGCGAAGCGCCGCGCGCTCTCCCCCTCCTCGGGCGCGAGGGTGGGGGAGAGGGCCGTCAGGGCCACGACGTTGTCCCCCAGCGTGTCGTAGGCGACTTTCAGGACCAGGGCCGAGTCCACCCCGCCGGAGAACGTCACCAGGACCCGCCCCATCGCGAGGAGGTCGGTGCGGAGGTGATCGAGCTTGTCGTCGAGCATCGGAGCCCCAGGATAACAGCGGGATCGGGCTATCCACGCTGCGTCCCACCCACTCGTAGCGCGGGCGACGGTATGCTCGGGCTGAACCCATGACCCATCCCCCCATCGGCGACGTCTGCATCCAGCTCGGGTTGATGACCTCAGAGCAGGTGGCCGAGACGCTGGCCGCCATGACGGACGGCGTCGCGTTCGGCGCGACGGCGGTCAACCTCGGCTATCTGGACGACGAGGGAGTCGCGCGGTCGCTCGCCCAGCAGTACCGACTGAATCTGGTGCCGGGGGAGCGCCTCTCCGCGCTGCAGATCCACCGGTCCATCCTCAATCTGCTCCCCTTCGAGATGGTGTTCAACCACCGCATCCTGCCGACGTTCCTCGACGTCGAGCGCGGGGTCCTGACCCTGCTGGTCGCGGACCCGACCGACGTCGCGGGCCTGAAGGCCGCGCAGGCGGCGGCGAAGGCCGCGCGACTTCGGCTGTTCGTCGCGCCCCGCGGCGCCATGGACGAGCTCATCCTCCGCCTTTACGATCCGCTCGGCGCGCCGATGGACGACCTGTACACCATGGGCTCCACCGTGGTGTACGAGCCGGACCCCGCGCGTGCCGAGGCGATCCGACGCGTCGAGATCCTCGAGGGCAGCGAGGCCAAGGTGCTGGAGACGGTCGAAGCGGTCTCGGCGGCCGTGGAGGAGGGCCGGGTCGACCGCATCTTCTACCTTCGACGCCTCGAAGGAGCCGTGAGCGCCCTCATCGGGGACTGGCGTCGGATGCAGCCCAACCTCCAGGTCTGCCCCCTCGACGGGTTCGGCGTCAGCACCCGGCCGGCGGTTCGTTACGAAGTCGCGCGGGATTTCCTCATCAACGTCGTGGAGCGCCTCGTCGCCGCCCGCCCGGGGCAGGTCGCGGCGTCCCGGCGTCGGCAGCTGGTCCGCGCCATGGCGGACATCCTCTCCGCCGATCCCGAGGTCATCGACGCGGCCGAAATCCTCTCGCTCCTCGTGGACGGCGGGCCGGATGCGCCGGACGCCCCGACGGGGGGCCGTTACGAACAACTGGGGCGTTGGTTGGCGGGGATGGAGCCGCCGTGGGACCTCGGCGCCGCCTGCGTGGTGCTCGGCCGCCGCATGAGCGGGCAGGAGGGACCCACCCGGGACATGGTGATCGAGCTGGTCTACACCGCCGCCACCGCCGTCGCCGCCGGCGTCACCGAGCGCGCGGACCCCATCGCCACCCTGGGGAGCGACGCCGCCCGGCACGACGGGGCGGTGCTCAACGCCTTGTCCGAGGTGTTGGGCCGGGTCGGCGCCGCGCCCCCGCCCCAACTGCCGCTCGGCGCCACCACTGGCCGCCTGACCGACATCTCCCTTGCCGAGCTCCTCCAGATGCTGACCCTCGGGGGCAAGACCGCGCTGGTGCGGGTGCGGGGCCGCACGCACGAGGGGCTCGTCCAGGTGCGCATGGGGCGGATCGCCGCCGCCCGCGCCGAGGGGCTGACCGGCGACGAGGCGCTCTACGCCCTGGTCGCCGAGGACGACGGCGTCTACGACCTCTGGTTCGTGGACCTCCTCCCCAACAATCTCGCCGGGGGCAGTGACTTCCTGCTTCTGGAGGCCGTGCGCCGACGCGACGAGCGGCGCTCTCTCAGTTAGGCCGCAGGGCATTCGTCCGATACCCGGAACTTCGGAGTTCTCCGCATGATCGACAAGCTGTCGAACCTCCTTTCGTGGAAGCCGTTGGAACCGGGCAAGCCGGCCACCCCGCTCTCGCTCACCGCAGACGATGGCACCTGGATCAAGCTCCCGGACTTCAAGGGCCACCTGAACGTCGTCCTGATGTTCTTCCGGACCATGAGCGACGACGACACCATCCGGTTCCTCAAGGAGCTCGAGCTGAACCGCGAGCGCTTCGATCAGCTGGAGACCGCGATCTTCGGGGTCCACACCGGCCGAACGGACGCCCTTCGCGCCTTCCGGTCCTCCATCGGGGTCCAGATCTTCCTCCTTTACGACCCCTTCGCGTGGGAGTCGCGTGGCTTCCGGGCCTCCAGCCGGATCAGCCCCACCTGCAAGAACACCACCGTGGTCGTCGGGAAGGACGGAAACATCCTCTACTCCGAGCGTGGTTTCCCCACGGCCGACGCGCTCATCGAGCTCATCGCCCGGACCGAAGGCAAGGACGTCCCGCCCCCGGTCGTCAAGGTCGAGGCGCAGTCCTCGGGCGGTGGGGCTTCCGACATGCTGCGGACGCCCGGAAAGGGCCCGGCCGCGGTGCGCGAGGTGGACTCGCAGACGGCGGTGAGCATGCTGACGGAGAAGGATTCGATCTTCATCCTCGTCGACGTGCGGAACAAGAACGAGTGGGAGCGGGAACACGCACCCATGGCCACCCTGATCCCGATCGACGAGCTCCCGCACCGGTACGGGGAGATGAACCAGACCACCCACATCATCTTCGTCTGTCAGGGCGGAGGGCGCAGCTCGGCCGCGTCCGAGTTCATGACCAGCATCGGCGCCACCGAGATCTACAACGTCACGGGCGGGATGAACGAGTGGACCGGGCCGAAGGTCACCGGTCCTTGACCGTTCTCCCTGTAAAGAACAAGCGATTTCTGTCCGATGAGGGGACGCCCGGATTGCGCCCCACGGAGGTCGCTTGGTACCCTACTTCGCCTCAGCCCCAGTAAAGATGGTCTCCCATTCAGTGAACACGGTGCATTGCCCCTTTTGCAAGCAGGCCATCTCGGCCGAGCTTGCTCAGCACGGAGGTAACTGCCCAAAGTGTATGTTGGAGATCCCCGGCGAGGATGCGCCGACCGACCCCGGAGCCCACCTCCGCGCCAAGCAGGACGTGGAACGTCAGGTGGCGGTGGTGCAGCAACGCCGCCGGCGTTGGATCGGATGGGCGATCGGCGGGGTCCTGCTCGTCGCCGTGGGGGCCATCGCGCTCGCCCGTCTGAAAGACGAGCGTGACGCGCTGACCTACAACCTCGACGACTACTACGTGATGCCCCTCGAGGACATCGTGGCCGTGCCGGCGCCGCCTGCCGAGGTCCCGGTCGCGGAAGGGACGGCGACTGCGGCCCGCACCTCCACCCCGGTGATGGCCGCGCCGCGCTCGGTGACGACTACGCCCCCCGAAGGCACGACGACCACGAGCCCGCGCGCGAGCGCCTCGATGGCCGACGCCGCACCGCCGCCGGAGATCGCCACGGCTGGCACCGGAGCCGCTGCGCTCGGCGGCGCCGACATCGGGGTGAGTCGCGTCGACGTGGCGCTGTCGGATCCGGCCGAGATCAAGGCCATGATCGGTCGGGTGCTGGCCGGCTCGCGGCCGCAGCTCAACGCCTGCTACCAGCAGCGGCTCAAACAGGTCGAGGGTCTGCGGGGCACCTGGGACCTCCAGTTCACCGTCGGCGCCAACGGCGCAGCCACCGGCGTGACCGCCAAGGGTCGTGACCGTGCCGACAGCGAGCTCGAAGCGTGCATGGCGCGCGCGGTCTCGGGCTGGAAGTTCTCCAAGCTCGTGAAGCCGGTCGGCCCCGTCCAGGTGCCCTTTCAGTTCTCGGCGAGCTGAGACTCGGGCCGCAGGCCTTTGCGCATGAGCAGGGCGTCGACGCCGTCGGCGTAGTAGCGGGGCCGGCGACCGACGATGCGGTAACCGGCGCTCACGTAGAGCTGGATCGCGGGATCGTTGTCGACCCGCACTTCGAGGTAGCTGACATCGGCGGCCCGGGCGGCGGCCTCCAAGGCGGCCAGCAGGATCCGCGCGTGGCCCTGGCGGCGCGCGTCGGGGTCGACGGCGATCTGCATGACCTGGAGCTCGTCGAAGACCACGAAGCCGATGGCGAGGCCCACCGGCTTCGGGCCGTCGGACACCAGGAAGATCGCGCCCGGACGGGTCAGCTCCTCGGCCAGTTGGGTGAGCGTCCACGCGTCCACGCCCATCGAGCGCTGCTCGATGAGGTGCAGCGCCGGCACGTCGGCGGCGGTCGCTTCCCGGGCGTTCATCGCGGGAACCGGATCCGGGTCCGGGCCCGCAGCTCGGCGGTCCAGGCGGGGTAGGGGTCGATCGTGGCGTCGAGGTCCCGGGCGGAGCGCACGGCGAGGTTGCGGGTGACGTACCGCTCGACGACGAGCCGGCTGTAGAGGAAGCCGCGCAGCGCGTCGTCGTCCATCCCCCAACGGCGCAGGAACGCGGTGTAGGTCTCGGGGGGGTCCCACGTCGCGCGAAAGCGCTCCCACCGATCCATCACCTCGGTGGGGGAGGGGCGGAACACCTCGATGTCGCCCGCCAGGGACCGAATCGCCGCGAAGTCCACCAGCCGCTCCCGCAGTCCGTAGTCGGGCCGCTCCAGCGTGGGCACGGGGCTTTGGTCGTGGGGGTCGAACTCGGACTCGAAGGCGATGTCGGAGGCGGTGACGATGCGCTGGCCGACCACGGCTTCGATCCGATCCACGATCGAGGCGTGCGCGACGAGGATCAGGGCGTACACGGACCCCACGTAGCGCGTCGGCGGGCGTGGGGGAACCCTCGCTAGAGCCCCACCGATCTCCCCAACGCGAGCCAGAACAGGAGGGCGAGGGGGGTGAGGGCCGTGGTGGCGGCGACGGCCGCGGGACCGAGCGCGCTGGGGCCGGCGTAGCGGGCGGCGACCACGGGCGCCATCATCGCGGTGGGCATCGCCAACCCGAGGATCGCCTGCTGGCCTGTCTCTCCGGAGACGTGCAACATGCGCGCCACGATCAGGGTCACCAGCGGGGCGACGCCGAAACGGACGAAGCACACCCCGGCGATCGCGGGCAACTCGGTGAAGATGGCTCCGAACCGGAGGCGCATGCCGGTGGCGAGGAAGACCAGCACCGTGGTGGCGCTGCCCAGCCAGGCGAGGGGCGTCAGCACCGCCACGGGCAGGGGCAGATGCGCCAGTTGCAGGCCGATCCCGAGCAGCGCGGCGAGGAACATGGGCGTGCGGAGCAGGCGGTGGAGGGCGGTCCCGTCGGCGGCGGCCCCCGTCCCGTGGCGAAGGGCGACGAGGACGCCCACGCTGTTGAGGAGGATGGTGGTGGTGACCGAGTCCACCATCACCGCGGTGGTCAGTCCGGCCGAGCCTGGGCCCCAGAGGGCGAGCGCGACGGGGATCCCCAGAAAGCCGGTGTTGCAGAAGGTGGCGGCGAGCAGGAAGGTCCCGCGCGTGGCGCCCGGCAAGGTGAGCGCGGGGGCGAGCAGGTGGGCGGCGCCGAAGGCGGCCGCGAGGCCGAGCAGGCTGGCGATGACCGCGCCGAACAGGCTGGGGTCGAGCGCGCGTTGGGAGAGGGTGGCGAGGATCAGCGCCGGCATCGTGACCTCGGTCACGGCGTAGGTGAGTCCGTCGGGGACCTGTGGGCCCGGGTCGCGCCAGCGCTGCAGGGCCCAGCCCACACCGAGCAGCCCGAAGAGCTGGGCGAGGGCGGCGGCCACGGCGACGTTCATCGCGGCCCCCCTATAGGCAGCGGGTCCGGCGGCGCGATTTTTTTCGCGGGCTGTCG
>JAYVAS010000013.1:0-7470 GCA_043750895.1 Pseudomonadota bacterium | reverse complement strand
GGCCCCCTGGGTCGCGACCGCGCCCGACTCGGTGTAGCAGCTCCAGATCGTACCGGACTGCGTGCAAACAGGCCCGATGTTGCTCGTCGCGCAGGTGGTGGTCACGCTGTCCACCGGCGAGAGGCACGATGCCCAGGCCGCGTCAGGGACCGCGCCGTACGCAGCTGCCGCGAGGGTGGCTAGTAGGACCCGGGGGGGGGGGGCTGGACATTTGACCTCCTTACGTTTGACTATACGCTACGCTGGTGGAGTTGTCCCAAGTTACGCGACGAGTTCTGTCGCAGGGAGCTCGCCTCACGACGTAGGGGGCGCATCGACGCCCTCGTCCGACACAGTTGCTTCCGAACGGGCCCTCATCGCCGCGCCTGCTCCGGCTCCGCCACGCCGATGACCCCGTACCGCCCCTGCGCCCGCGCCGCGAGCGTCTGTAGCAGAGGCCCGTCGGCACGCCGGCCGACGGCCAGGGCCGAGAGCCGGATGCGGTAGAGCGTCCAGGCCCGCTCGACCTCCTCGGTGGTGGCGGCCGGGACGTCGGCTTCGTCCAGCAGCGCGTCGGTGACGAGCAGGATGCGCCGGAGGCGTGCGGTGTCCGAGAGGTCGGTGTCGCGGGTGGCGACCCGATAGGCTTCGTGGAGTCCACCGGGGAGGTTGGTCGAGCCGCGGGGCCGGACGCTGGCGACGACGTCGGCGAGGATACCCGGATCGTCTCGGCCGACCACGTAGCCCTCCAACGGCGTGCACGGCTCGTTGTCGAAGAGCACCACCGACAGCCGGTCGCCGCGGGTCAGTCGCCCCGCCGTCGCCTTGATGCCGGCCTTGACGGTGTTCATCCGGCCCTCCTCCTCCATCGAACCCGAGCGGTCCAGCACGAGGGTCAGGTCCAACTGACCGTCGGCGGGCCGCGGGGCGAGCGCAAAGTCGGCGAAGGCGCCCGCGTCGACCTCACTTGGGCGCAGCATGGGGCCGGTCGGCATCCGGCGGGTGGGCCCCGGGCAGCTGCGGACCACCGCCCGCCCCGTCGGCAGGGGAGCGAGCGCGGTGAGGTCCTCGTTCGGGGTGCTCACGCACGCGGCGGCGAGGACGAACCACATCGGGCGCTCCACTACGAACCCAGGCTACCCGTGTGCGTGTCAGCTTGGATCAGGCTCACCATCCGTTGACGGAAGGCTTGCCCGCGGTTGACGAACCCCCGCGGGCAGCCGTCGATCACCCGCAGCTCAACCGGCCGCCCCGCACCGTGCAGCGGACGTCGGCGCCAGTGGTGGGCACCTCCACCTGGGCCACCATGGGCACCGTCCCCTGGAAGGTCAGGGTGCACGCGCCGGGGCGTGCGTTGTTGAAGCGAGCCACGTTCGAGCCGGCCGCGAGCGCGGACGTGTCGTGCCAGCTCCCACACGCGAGCGTGACCTCGGCGATGGGCAGATCGCTGTCGATCTTCACCTTGTAGGGGACCCCGTTGGAGGCGATGGGGGTCGAGGGGGTCCGGGGGCTGGCGCCGCACAGCGGGCTGGTCAGGCCGTCGAGCCACTGCACCTCGGCGTCGGGCCCGAGATCGTCCACGCGGGCCTGCCAGGTGGAGAAGGGGGTGCCGCAGGGGTTCCCGCGCATGGACTTCTCGAGGATGAGGTCGGTCCACGCCATCAAGGCCTGTCCCTTGTTCACGTTGCGGGGGTCGGCGTCGAGCAGCTCGCCCACGGTAGACGAGAACACCTCGGTCTCCCGCGCGCCGGTGTCGGGGTCGGTGTACTCGACGGTGAGCTTGACAGGGTCGGAACGGACGGGGGCGCCCTTCACCTTCAGATCCTGGAGGAAGAGCTGGGTGGTGCCCGCGTAGTAGTTGATGGGCTGGACGTCCTCGGGGTTGGTCGAGGCCTCCTCGCCGTAGAAGCGCTCCATCGCGAGGCTGGGCGGCAGGTCCAGCGCGAACCGCACGTCGTGGGCGATGGTCTCGGTGAGGGAGCGGAAGCCGACGCCGAACACCCGGTCGACCACGGCCTCGCTGCCCAGGTAGACATAGGCGCCTTTGCCCTTCTCGGAGAGCATGTCGAGGACCTTGTCGTTGAAGTCGCGCCCCACGCCGATGGCGGTGAGTCGGACGTTGGACTCCTCGTAGGCCTTGGCGACCTCGGTGACGGTGTTGGGGTTGACGTCGCCGGTGTTGAGCAGGGCGTCCGAGATGAGGAGCATGCGCCGGTTACGGCCCTCGGTGTCGGCGCCGGTGCGCGTCTTGGAGATCCGGTACCCCTCCTTGAGGCCGAGATCGAGATCGGTCGCGCCGCGGGGCTGCAACGACTGGATCACGCCGGTGAGGATGCTCATGTCGTCCCGGCCGACCACGAAGCCCTCGAGCGGCGTGCAGAGCTCGTCGTCGAAGAGCACCATGTCGACGCGGTCGCCCTTCTGGAGCTGCTCCGTCATCTGGATCAGGCCGCGCTTGAGGTAGTCCATGCGGCCCTCGGCCGACATCGACCCGGAGCGGTCGAGCACCATCGTGAGGTCGAGCGGCTTCCGCTCGGGGACGACGCCCTTCACCGCGAAGGCGAGGGTCAGCGCGTCCCGCCCGTCGGTCTCCGCCGCGGCGTTGACCGAGAAGGTGTGGTCGGCGGCGACCGGCGTGGTGTCGAAGGAGAAGTAGTTGAGGAGCTCGTGGGGGCGGATCTGCGAGGCGGTGACCGGCCCGCGGTTCTGGATCGCCCAGAGCAGCCGCTGGGCCGACGCCAGCGACATCGAGTCGTCGTTGGAGAGGTAGACGGTGGCCCCCCAATCGGCCGAGGGCGCCTCGTCCTTCGCCTCTTCGACCATGGGCGCCTCGGTCATGGGCATGCCCTTCTCGGACATCTTCTTCTTGTCGGCGTTGTCGGCGCGGGTCTTGGAGGTGGCGTCGCCCTTGCGGCCGAGATCGGCGGGCGCCTGGGCGGTCTGCTCCATCGGGGCCGCGCCTGACGCATCGTAGAGACCATCGTCCGCCTCGGCCGAGCTGGCGCGGGCGGACTTGGCCGGCGCACCTTGGGCGTTGCCGAGCGTCGTCGAGGCGGGAGCCGGCGCGGCCATCGGGGTGGTCGGGGTGGCGCGCGCCGTCCCGCCGGTGGGTCCGGTCGAAGGGGGCGCAGGGGGCGGCGGGGGCGCGGGGCGACGGGCCTCCTCGCGGTCGTAGCCGAAACACTGCTTGGTCACGAGCTTCGTGGTGGGCATCGGCGGCGCCCGGACGACCTGGGCCTCCACCACCGGCTTGGCGGTCATCGTGGTCGCGGGACCGGTCGCCGCATCGGAGGCGGGGAAGAGACCCTGGCAGGAGAGGAGGGCGAGGAGATTGAGCATGAAGGACCTCGAGAGGGGGACGCCGGGGGAACGGGGTGGGGTCGCCGGATCTTACGCCCCTCCGGAAAAATGCGGAGCCGCGCCCGGTGCGCCGGTCACGACGGGGTGACGGTCCTGGGTCAGCAGGGTAGCAGGCCGCGCGATGTCGAAGCCCCTCCGAAGAGACCTGCTTCTCGGATTCGCGCTCGTCGTCCTGCTGTTCATCATCGACGTGGCGGAGGCGTGGTACCACGTCCTCTCGGCGCTCCGCCGCGTCAACGCCGACACCGCCGGGACCGAGGTGCTGCAGCGCGGCGTGATCCGGTTCATCCTCGGCGTCACGGTCGGCTACCTGGGCCTGGGCGTCTACGTCGCGGTGGCCCACGCGGCCTGGCAGCGCCTCGTGCGGCCGGTGCACCCGCTTCGGTCGGGGGCGCTGTTCCTGGCCGCCATGGCGGTGCTCGCCAACCTCCGCCAGATGATCCAACAGCCGCCGCTGCACGACTGGTTCCTGTTCCGGAACGCGCTGGTGGACCACGTTCCCGCCCGCGCGCCCGTGATCGGGATGCTCCTCCTGGGCCTGGTGTCGATCTGGCTCGGCGGCCGCCGGGCGTCGGGGGCGCGGGACTTCGTCCTCCGCCTCGCGCCGGTGGTCGTGCTCTGCGTGCTCCCGCTGCTGGCCTGGCGGGTGCCGGCACCTGACCGCCCCGTCCCCAACGCCGGTCCCAACGTGGTGATCCTCTCCTGGGACGCCCTCCGGCCCGACCACATCGGCTTCTACGGTGCCAAGCGGAAGATCACCCCCAACATCGACCGGTTCCTGGAGGAGTCCACGGTGTGGGACACCGCGTTCACCCCGCTGGCGCGCACCTACCCGGCGTGGGTCTCCATGCTCACCGGGTCCCTGCCGGTCACGCACGGGATTCGTGACCCGCTGCCCGCAGTGGCGCGGCTGGTCCCCCCTGTTCCCACGTTCCCGGCGGTGCTCCAAGAGCGGGGTTGGCACACCACCTTCCTCACCGACGACTCCCGCTTCTCGTACATGGTGCCCGAGATGGGGTGGGACACCATCGTGCAGCCCCAGGTCGGCATCGCGAACTTCGCCATCAGCGGGAGCGAGCCCCGGTTCCGCGCCTTCTACGGGTTTCTCGACAACCCGCTCGGGTGGAGCCTCGTCCCGGTGGTGCGGATGAACCAAGCCTTCGGCCGGAGTTACCGCCCGGCCTGGTTCAACCGCACCGCCCGGCAGGCGATCGCCGACGCCTCGAAGCACGACCGCTTCCTGCTCGCGGTGCACGACTGCACGCTCCACGCGCCGGCCGACCGCCACTGGCCCTACACCGAGCTGTTCGGCCAGGGTGCCTACCGGGGCGACAACCGGTTCCGGTACCTCTCCCTGGGGAGCGTCGCCGTCGCGGACGCCCAACCCGAGGAGGCCGAGAAGCTCGCGGCGGCCCAGAACGTGAACCTCTACGACGCCGGCATGGTCATGGTGGATCGCGCCTTCGCGGGGCTGCGGGCCCAGCTCGAGGCGGGCGGCGTGTGGGACAACAGCATCGTGGTCCTGATGAGCGATCACGGCGAGGACTTCTACGAGGAGGGCCAGCGGTACCGGTTCGTCGGGCCCAATCACGGGTTCCACGTGTGGGGGAACGCCCAACACCAGGTGGTGCTGGGGATTCATTACCCGAAGGGATCCAACCGGGCGCCGGGGCGGGAGCAGACGCTCGCGAGCCTCATCGATCTCGCGCCCACCCTCTCCGCCGAGCTCGGTGTTCCCTGGCAGTCGGAAGGCCGCTCGCTGTTCGATCCCTCGCCGCGCACGCTCTACATCGAGACGGGCGTGAGCGAGAGCAGCTACTGGCCGAAGGGGCACCGGGTCTACCCGTTCAAGGCGACGGCCCAGTACTACGAGGTGGATCTCGCGTCCTCGTGGGTGCAGGCGCGCCCCGAGTACGGTCCGGCGGTCATCAAGGGGAAGGACCGCTTCGTGATGGACGCGCAGTGGAAGCTCACCTGGTACGCCATGAAGACCGGCACCAAGGTCGAGCTCTTCGACTGGCGGGTGGATCCCAAGAACACCACGGACGTGGCGGCCGACCACCCAGACGTGGTTCGGCGATTGTGGGCCGACCTCGTCCCGTGGCTGGTGGCCGACGGCGAGAGCCCGCCCGAGGATCCGTTGGCGCCCCCTCCCGAGGCCACGGTGGTGCCCCCGGCCCAGGCCCCCCCGTCGGCGGTCCCGGGACCGAAGAAGGACGGACGCCCCTGGGCGGGCGTGGTGCCGCCGAAGGGGTAGCTCCCGTCGTCCCGCCGGCCGCGGCGAGCCCCCGCCCTCACATGCCCCAGAAGCTCGCGCCCTGGGTGCGCCCGCTCCCGGTGCCCTCGTCGTAGTTCCGTTGCGCGGTGCGGATGCGGTCGATCAGCGCGGCGCCGGCGGCGTGGGCGCCCTCACAGCCGGCGTCCACCAGGGTCGCGGCGGTGTTGTCGGTGAGGGTGTGCACCAGCTCCACGTGGCCCTGCTCGTGGCGGGTCAGGGCGATGAGGTAGGTGTTCCACTCGTCGACGAGGGCCGGGTCGCTGGACGGCGGCGGAGCCCAGCGCGGGAGGGTCACGGTCACGTCGACGACCACGGTGGGCTCGATCACCTCACACGGCTCGGCGGGTCCCCGCACCCAGTTCCAGTCGACCGCCCAGGTGGTCAACGAGGCGACGGGTCGGTCGGCCTCGTCATGCGGGCACGTGGACCAGCACGATTCGATGAGGTCGATGCGGTCCACCCCGGCCAGATCGAAGTGCAGGACGTCGGCCCCGGGCATGTCTGGCGCGCGTAAGGGGACGATCGGCTCGTGGATGCAGGCGACGAGGAGGGGTAGCATGAAGCCTCCGACCACGCGTTCTTCGAGGAGTTCCGCCCCCTTCCGTCAAGACGCGGTGAGGGGTGTGCTCAACCATGCACGCGGCCGGTTCGGTGGATCGGGGGGCCAGACGGTTAGTCGGCTGGCCATGCGCCCCATCCTCGTTTCTCTCCGCGACCCTGGCGACCCGATGGCCGAGCAGGAGCTCCGGTGTTTCCGCGAGACGTCGGGCCTGGCCGGGCTCGTGAAGGTCCACGCCGCCGACACCCCCTTGGACGACGCCCTGCTGGAGACCACGTCGATGTTCTTCTTCGGGGGCTCGGGGGCGTACTCGGTCCTCGACACGCACGGGTGGGTGCGCGACATGCTCACCTTCCTGGTGCGGGTGGTGGACCACAAGGTGCCCGCGTGGGCGTCCTGCTTTGGGTTCCAGGGGCTCGCGCTCGCGCTCGGGGGGGAGGTGAACCGCGACGATGCCCGCCAGGAGTTGGGCGTGTACCCGATCGACCCCACCGGGGCCGCGGCGTCGGACCCCGTGTTCTCGGTGATGGGGGGGACCTTCCTCGCCCAGTTGGGTCACCACGATCATGTGGACCGCCTGCCCGCCGGGGTGACGCTGCTCGCCAGCGGGCGTGGGGTCTACAACCAGGCGTTCAAAGTGGACGGCGCGCCCTTCTGGGCGACGCAGTTCCACCCGGAGCTGCGCAAACACACCACGATCGAGCGCTGGAACTATTACCGTGCCCACTACGGAGAGGGCGACGCGGCGACCCGCATCGATCGCGCCATGGCCGAAGCACCCGACACCCCCGAGACCGAACAGCTCCTCAGGCGGTTCGTGCAGCTGCACCAGGGCCGCTGAGCGCCGCCAGCGGCGCGGCCGGGTCGAAGTGGTCGCCGGCCTCCTTGGACACCAGGCACCACGGGATCGCGCCGCCCGGGAGGACCAGGAAGCCCGCGCCGTTCTGAAAGAGACTGCCCTGGGACGCGCCTTGTCGGTGCCCGCGCTGGTAGGTCTCCACGGCGCGGAGGGCCACGCTCGGGTTCAGCCCACCGGTGAGGGTACGCTTGGCCCCCGCCGCGTCGTAGGTGCGGAGGGAGGGGTCGGTGAGCAGGCGGAAGGGGAGCTTGCGCTCCTCGGCGAAGGCGCGGGCCGCTTCGGGGCCACCGTTGCCGATGATCACGATCTGGGCGCCGGCGGCGACGAACCGGCCATTCCACTCGGCGAGCTGAGCAACCTGCTCCCGGCAGAACATTCAGCCGTACTGGCGAATCCACACCAGCAGCGTGGGGACCTGCTCCCAGAGCGTCCCCA
>JAYVAS010000012.1:0-2051 GCA_043750895.1 Pseudomonadota bacterium | reverse complement strand
CCATCATCTCGTCGACGTGGGCGCGTTCGCGGAGCAGGAAATCGCCCACGGCGTCATGGAAGCGCGGGTCGGGCAGGTGATGCACGCTCCAGGTGCGGGCGGGGAGATATCCGCGTTGTAGTTTGTGTTCACCCTGTGCCCCGGCTTCGACCCTAGCGAGCTTGCGGGCGATGGCGATGTCGATGGCCCGGTAATAGCAGAGCTCGAAGTGGAGGAAGGGGACGTCCACCACGGACCCCCAATTGCGCCCGTAAAGCGCGTCCGCCCCCAGCAGGTGAAGCGCGCCCGCGACCATGCGCGGGCCGTCGTAGGCCGCCGAGAGCACCACGGCGTCGGGCATCGTCTCGCCGAGGCACTGGAAGAACGCCGGCGTGAGGTACGCGGAGCCCCACTTCCGGTCGCTGTTCTTCACGTAGAGCCCGTGGAAGTCGCTCCACACCGACGGGGTGAGGTCCGGCCCGGACAGGTCGACGAGGCGCAGTCCGCTGGCGGCGACGGATCGGCGCTCCCGGCGGGCCTCCTTGCGCCGCTTGCTGGTGAAGGTCTCGAGGAAAGCCTCGAAGTCGCTATAACCATGGTTTATCCAGTGGAACTGGAAACCGACGCGCTCGAGCCAACCGGCCGCGGCGAAGGCGGCCCGGTCTGCCTCGTCGAGGAAGTTGACGTGGGCAGAGGAGAACCCCCGCGCGGTGAGAGTCTGCAGGCCGCCCACCAACGCCGCCCGCGCGCCTTCCGGGGCGTCGGGCGCGACGAGCAGCCGCGGCCCGGGCACCGGGGTGAAGGGCACGGCGCCGAGGAGCTTCGGGTAGTAGCGCCGGCCGGCCCGCTGCCAGGCGTCCGCCCAGGGGTGGTCGAAGACGTACTCGCCCCAGGAGTGGGCCTTCTGGTAGACCGGAGCCACGGCGACGATGCGGCCAGCTTCGGAGGCGACGAGGTGCACCGCGCCCCAGCCGGTCGCTGCGGTGGCGGAGCCGCTCGTCTCCATCGCGCTTAGGAAGGCGTGGGACACGAAGGGGTTGCTGCCGCCCGCGCACCGGTCCCAGCTGCCCGCGTCGATACGGGACAGGCTCTCGATCACCTCGATGTGCACGGCCATGGCGGCCCTTATCGCCGTTCCGTCGCCTAGCGACCGGTGACCTTGCGCACGAGGTTCTCCAGGGTCTCCACGGCCGAGCTCTCCACCACCGCCTGGATGATCCGGCGGGGTACCGACACCTTGGGCGCGGTGTTGACCGAGAAGGTGACCAGGGTGCCGCCCGCGACCGTCTCCAGGCGCCACTTGGTGGACTGTGCCGTGAAGTCTTCGCTGGACACGAGGGTCTCGGTGAAGCCGTCCGCGGTGCTGCAGCGACGGATGGTGTAGGCCATCGGGCTCATCATGCCCTTGCAGGTGATGGCCACGAGGTCGCACCCGCCATCGCGCCCGAGGACGTCCACCGAGAGGATGCTGCCCGAGAGCCGGCTCGCGACATCGGGGTCGGCCAGGATGGCGCGCACCTCGGCGATGGACGCCGGGATCAGCACGTCGGTGGTGATGGAGCTGTCCGCGCCGACGACCGGATCGGAGGGCGTGCCGGGGGTGGCGAGAGCCAGGGAGGCGGTCAGAAGCGCGAAGACCATGGAACTTGTTCTACCTCGGAACCAGACCACCGTCTCGGTCAGGTGCGAAAAAGTTTTCGCACCTTCTTCGACCTCGGTGCCAGGTGACCGAGCGCCCCGGGTACGGGTCTCCGCCCTCGTCAGTCGCCGAACAGCAACTGCACGTCTTCGAGCACCTGACCCGGGTGGGTGCCCACCGAGATGTCCTCGAGGTACTCCAGGACCAGCATGCCGTCGGCGTCGAGGACCACGGTGATGCGCTTGGGGTAGGCGTCGTCGGCGTCGGTGAGCGCGCCGTAGGTCAGACCGAGCGTGCCGTCGTCGTCCGTCCACAGCTCGTACTGGAAGCCCTCGTCGACCGCCCAAGCGGCGTTCTCCTCGGGGGTGTCTCGGCCCACGCCGGCGATGAAGATGCCCAGCTCTTGAAACGCTTCGTAGTTGTCGCGGTACCC
>JAYVAS010000011.1:0-5740 GCA_043750895.1 Pseudomonadota bacterium | reverse complement strand
GTGCAACTCCGGTCGCCGACTCCATGTTGCGGGTATGGCCGAGAAGCAAGGCTGCGGTCTGCCAGGCCGCCTACCGGGGTGCGAGTCCCCGTGCCCGCTCCATTTCGCCCGTCAGGCCCTCGCGGGAGGGCACCGCTCTCGTACTGCGGTTGCGTCCGGTTCGACTCCGGGGGCGGGCACCATCTGCCGGGAAGGTCCGCGAAGGCGAACGCTCCTTTGGTATGGGAGAGACGGCGGGTGCAACTCCCGCTCCCGGCACCATCCCGCGGGTCTGGTATAGAAGCTGTGCCCCGGCCTTCCAAGCCGGAGACGCGGATGCAAGTTCCGCGGCCCGCTCCATCGCGCCGGAAAAGTTCAGGTGGAAGAACGCGCTCCTTGTACGGGCGATGCTGCCGGTTCGACGCCCGCTTCCGGGCTCCATCCACCTGGGGGACGTGCAGGGCACGGGCAGCTTCGCCGGGGTGAGCACCCGGGCGCTGCACCACCGCCGCGCCGTCCGCAAGGCGGGGCTCCGGTCCATACCCGGAACCACGCGGGGCAGTACCGCGCGGCGCGACCAATCGACGCAGGGGAGCAGAACAAGGCGCTGGTGGGGCTCATACCCCCATGGCTTCGGCCCCCGCCCACTCCTCGGGTGGCTGAACCGCACCTACACCCGCCGCCGCGAAAGGCCTCGAAAAGATGCGCGCCGGCGTCCGTGGTCCCACCGCAGGGGCCACGTTCGGACAGCGCCGAGGTGTGGCGCCTGGCCGACGGCGTGCTCGACGTGGTGGGGAGCGGGTTCGACCGACCGGCGGACCTGGCCGAGGTGTTCGGGGAGGTGGTGGTGGTGGACACCGGTGCGCACTGTCTCCGGTGGTTGGACGGCGCCGAGGCGCTCGCGGGGGCCTGCGGAACGGCCGGCGGGACCCCCGCGGCCGCGGGCCCGCTCGACGCTCGGTTGTACACGCCCTACGGCGCCGGGACCGGTCGCGACGGGGTGCTCTGGGTGGCCGACACCTACAACAGCGTGGTGGCCCGGCTGGAAGTGCCGTTGCGGGACTGACTCTCTCGAAGCTGAACGGTCCTCGGTTCTGGGGTTCCCCGTCCGCGGTGACATCCCGGCGCACAACCAAATGACCTCGTCGTTCTCCACGCCGTGGACGATCGCCAGGGCGTCCTCCTCCTCACCGGGCGGGTGGCACCGGATCCGCGCACGCGCCCAGGATGAGATCGGCGACGGCTCCCGGGCACGAAACCGCTGACGCGTGGCTTGCGTCGAGCGATACGGTCGTGGCGTCGATGCGCTTTGCCATCAGTCGTTGGAGCTCCGGGTTGATCATCGCGTCGCGTTCGGAGATCTGGTACCAGGAGGGGCGGACGCGCCATGCCGGGCGTCCGATCCTGTCCGACGGGACTCTCCAGGGCATCTGGACGGCGGCCATCACCCGCGCTTCTTCCGGTTCGACATCGGCCGCGAACATCTCGGGAAACGCGTCACGGTCGATCCACGCATAGCCGAGGGCGTCGACCTGCACGACGTTGGCAGCGCGCGCGGGGGCCGCCATCGCCTTGAGATCAGCGATGTTCTCGCCCGAGTCAGGGGCGAACGCCGCGATGTACACCAGGCCCGACACGTTGGCGGCGTCGCCGGCGACCGTGATGATCACCCCGCCGTACGAATGGCCCACGAGGATGCACTGTCCCTCCTGTCGGGAGAGCACGTGACGCGTGATCGCCACGTCCTCGTCGAGGGACGTGAGCGGCTGTTGGACCGCCGTCACGTTGAGATTTTGAGCCTGGAGGAGCCGGATCACGCGGCTCCAACTCGAACCGTCGGCGAACGCGCCGTGAACCAGTACGACATTCTTGATCATTGGGAGTCTCTCCCGCCACGGGTGGCGACTTGGGTGGTGACGGCGGTGCGACCCGCGAGGGCGGGTCAAACCTGGGCGCGGGGCGCTTCGGTGGTCGAAGTGAAAGCAATTTCCGTGCCGCACCCAGCAACCAACGAAATTCAATCACTTGCGATGTTCGCGCGCCGCCGCGACGTCGGACGGCCCATCACGATGAGACCTCCTTCCATCAATTTGAGGCGTGTGATGGGTCCTGCCGCGACGGCGGGTCGGACGCGGGACTCTTCTGTGCCGCCCCCCCCGGCTTTCGCCCCATCGCGTGAATCCGTGATTACAAACCATCCGCGCGCCCTCATGCGGGTCCGAGGATTGTAGATGAGTGTTCCCGACCACCTGAGTGAGAGCATCGACGCGATGGCCAGCCTGCACGAGGCTGAGCGGATGGCGTCGGTCCACCAGCGCGCCATGGATCGCTCCACCGCCGTGCTGACCCGCCCGCACTTCCTCTACCTGACCCTCGCGTTTGGGCTGGGGTGGATCGCAGTGAACCTGGCCTTGCCGCGCATCGGCCTGACGCCGTTCGATGGGCCACCATTTCACGGACTGCACCTGATCGTGACGTTCGGCGCGCTGTTGATGGCGACGTTCGTGCTCGCGACCCAGGAGCGCCAGGTCCGGCTCGCCGAGCGGCGGAGTCACCTCGACCTCCAAATCAACCTCCTCGCCGAGCAGAAGATCGCGAAGGTCATCGCGTTGATCGAAGAGCTGCGTCGTGACCTGCCGAACGTGCGCAACCGGCGGGATGAAAAGGCGATTGCGATGGCAGCGCCTTCCGATCCCCAGGTCGTCGCCGATGCGATCGACGCCAGTCTGCCGGTGCCGTGAGGGTCATCGTTTCGGGGCGGTGAGCCCGCCCCGCGCCGGCGCGGACACCGCGCCTCGCCGCTGTCCGGTGACCCCGCGCGGTCCTACTTCTCCGGGAAGTTCTGCGGCCCCAGCTCCTCCAGCGTGAGGTGATCGACCTTTCGTAAGGCCGGCGCGAAGATCGCCGCCCCCGCGACGACCACCAGGGACCCGATCCCTCCGAGCAGAGCCGCCCCTACCGGCCCGAGGAACGTAGCCGCGATGCCCGACTCGAGCTCGCCGATCTCGTTGCTCACCCCGATGAACACGAACTCGGCGGCGCTCACCCGCCCGCGCATGTGCTCGGGCGTGGAGAGCTGGGTGAGGTTGGAGCGGATCACCACCGACACCTCGTCCGCGAGACCCGTCACCACCAGCGCCGCCATCGAGAGCAGGAGGTGGGTGGAGAGCGCGAAGCCGATGGTGGCCAGCCCGAACACCGCCACCGTGACCAGCAGCTTGAGCCCGGCCCGCCCCCCCAACGGCCGGTACGAGAGGAAGATCGCCATCGACGCCGCCCCCAGCGACGGCGCGGCGCGGAGCAGCCCCAGCTCCCATGGACCGGCGTGGAGGATGTCCTTGGCGTAGATCGGCAAAAGCGCCACCGCCCCGCCGAAGAGCACCGCGAACAGGTCGAGGACGATCGCCGAGAACAGCACCGGGCGACGCCAGATGAAGCGCAGCCCCGAGAAGAAGTGCGCGAAGGTCCGCCCCGCCAGCGCGCGGACGGCCGGCCGCGCGGTCACCCGGGTGAGCATGGCCAGACTGACCACGAACCCCGCCGCCGCCCCCGCGTAGACCGTCCACGCCTCGCCGGTGGCGCCGTACACCAGGCCGCCGACCGCGGGTCCGCCGATCGCGCCGATGGACCAGAGGCTCGAGCTCCAGGTGACGGCGTTGCCGAAGTCCTCGATCGGCACGAGCTGGGGCAGCATCGCCGAGTGGGCGGGCGACCCGGCCGACCGCGCGACCGCGAAGAGCACCAGGACCGCGTAGATGGGCCACGGGGAGGTGGGATGATGCCAGGCCAGGACGGCGAGCAGCGTGGCCGCCACGGCGTAAAGGGCGTAGCACACCATCAGAATGCGCCGGTGGTCGAACCGATCGACGATCGTGCCCGTCACCGGGAACAACAGCAGCTGGGGCAGGAACTGCACGAGGCCGACCAGCCCAAGGTCGATCGCCCGACCGGTCATCGCGTAGACCTGCCAGCCGACGGCCACCGAGACCATCTGCACCGCGACCACCCCGATCAGCTTGGCGATCTGGAAGCGGCGGAAGGGGGCGTGCCGGAAGGCAGCGCGGGCGTCGACGGACATCGCCCCCGAGCTATCCCCGGCACCCCTTCGGTGTCGGACCGGCCGCTACTCGGCGGTGAAGCCGGTCGTCCGGTGGGTCCCGTCGCAGAAGGGCTTGTTGCCCGACGCGCCACACCGGCACAGGAACGCCACGGATCCCCGCTTCACGGCGCGACCGGTGCCGCAGGTGACCTCGTGTGAGCCGGCCAGCTTGAGCGGCCCGTTGGGGATCGGCGTCACCTCGAGCGGCCCCCGATCTCCCCAGGCGTCGAGGGACGCGGGCGGCGGGAACTCACCGGTGGCGACGAAGCCCACCGCGAGGTGCGCGCTGTCGCAGTAGGGCTTGTTCTTGGACGCGCCGCACCGACACAGGGTGGCGCGCAGGTTCTCGGCGCCGGCCACGCGGAGCTGTCCGCGCACCGCGTAAGGACCGTTCTCGAGCACTGCGACCACGTTCCGGCCGCTCGGCTGCTCCATCGCCGCACCGTCGAGCCGCTCGACCCGGATCGCGCCCGACGGGCAGCGCTCCGCGACCGCCAGCATCTCCTCCGGGGACGCCGCGTCGGGATCCAGCCACGGCCCCTCGACGTTGGCCTTGAACACCTCGGGCTGGGTGAGCACGCAGCTCCGCGAATGGATGCAACGGGCCCCGTCGAACGTGAGCCGGACCGCCTTGCCGTCGATGACTTCCATCAGGAACCCCCTTTGACCGCGCGCAGGATGCCCGCGGTGATCCCGACGCCAGCAACGACGTGCATCAGCCCGAGGATGAGCTTGGTGGTGGTGGTGGCGTTCTCGAGGGTGGCGGGCCCGCCCATGGAGAGGAGCCCGAACACCACCGCCACCCCGACGAAGATGTTCACGTGCGCGGCCGTGACCTTGCTGAGACCGGCCCACACCGCCCAGGCGCCGATCGCCGGCACCACCGACGCAACCAGCGGCATGAACACCGGAATCTCGATCGCGGGCGTCCCCGGGCCCTGCACCGAGCCGATGAGCGGCGCGCCGGCCGCCGAAGCGCCGACCGCGATCAACAAGTTCACCACACCGGCTGCGAGCCCGCCCATCACGGCGCTACCCAGCACTTTTCCCATCGATAATGCCACAGACACTCCCAGTTGCCCGAAGTCTACTCCCCTTGCCCGGCCGCGATCCGCGCGATTCCTGGGATTCTGCGACTCGAAACCCGACCGGTGTCGGCCTTCGCGCCGCGCCCGGAGCTCAGTCGAGCCCCACCTTCCCGTCCGCCCAATACGGCCGCACCAACCTCGGCGCCGGCACACCGCGCGCCGTCAGCCTTCTCCGCACCTCTGCGATCGACCGGGCGCGGCCAGCCAGCATCAGCGTGGCGCCGTTCCCGGCCTCGATGAGCGCGTCCACGAGCGCGTCGAAGTGTCGGTCCCCGTCCACCGCGAAGGTGCTTGTACCCGGAAGAAGCGCCGCGGCGGCCGCCCCCACGGCGGGTTCCGAGACCTCGAGGATCGCGCGCGCGGCCAGCGCAACGGCGAGGCCGAGGGTCGTCTCGTCCCCGAAGAGGGCCACCGGCCCCCCGTCGGATCGGAGGGATCCGCGCGGCCCGAAGAGCCGGACCGCGTCGCCGGGCCGGACGGACCGGCCCCACTCGGCCCCGGGCCCCTTCCCGTGGGCGTAGTGGAGAAGCTCCGTCTCCCCGCGCATCGCGTCCCAACGACTGGGGGTGTAGGT
>JAYVAS010000010.1:0-2104 GCA_043750895.1 Pseudomonadota bacterium | reverse complement strand
ACGCTCCGGCAGCAGGGCGACGGCGTCGGGCTCATCCGGGCGCTCACCGCCACCGTCTACCGGCACCAGGCCGACGTCGGGGCGGCGGAGCTCTACGGCCGCGCCCTCGCGGGCACCAAGAACCTCGTGGCGGCGTGGCTCAACGAGGCGGAGGCCTCCTTGACGTGGCTCGCCGAACAGCCCATCCCGGGGATCACCCCGGCCCAGAAGCTGGCCCGCTTCGAGCAGGCCTGGTCGGTGTACGGGCGCAGCGCGCTGATGCTCTCGGGCGGCGCCACCTGGGGCTTCCACCACCTGGGCGTGGTGAAGGCGCTCTTCGAGGACCAGTGCCTGCCCCACATCCTGTCGGGGGCCAGCACCGGCGCCATGATCGCCGCCGGGGTGTGTTGTCGCACCGACGCCGAGGTCGCGGCGATGTTCGCCGACACCGACCAGCTGCGGCTGGACGGCCTGCTTCGGGTGGGCCCCCGGCGCGCGCTCGAGACGGGCGCATGGCTCGACCCCGACCGACTGCTCGCGGTGCTCCGCCACAACGTCGGCGACTGGACCTTCGGCGAGGCCCACGCGCGCAGCGGCCGTGCGCTCAACATCTCGGTCTCCCCCACCCGCACCCGTCAGAAGCCGCGGGTGCTCTCGCACCTCACCGCCCCGGACGTGCTGGTCGCCAACGCGGCGCTGGCGTCGAGCGCGCTGCCAGGCCTGTTCCCGCCGGTGGTGCTCGAAGCGCGGGGCCCGGACGGGGTCCAGCCCTACGTCCCCAGCGAGCGCTGGGTGGACGGTTCGCTCTACGGCGACCTCCCCAAGCTGCGGCTGGCGCGGCTCCACAACGTCAACCACTTCATCGTCAGCCAGACCAACCCCCACGTGGCGCCCTTCGGGCGTCTTCGGAGCCGGGGAGGGGTGGCGCCCGCGGTCGCCGGGGCCGCGATCTCGGCGGCGCGTAACCAGGGCGCGGTGGCGGCCGACTTCGCCCGTCGGGCCACCCCCGCCTCGTCGGGTCCGCTGCGCCAGCTCGCCGACCGCACCTACGCCATGGTCACCCAGGACTACGGCGGCGACATCGACCTCCACCCCCGCTTCCGGCCGTCGTTGCTCACCGCGCTCATGGTCAACCCCAGCCGGGCGGACCTCGCGGTGTTCATCCGCGAGGGCGAGCGGTCGGTGTGGCCCCGACTGGGCATGATCCGGGACCAGACGCGGCTCGGGCGGGTGTTCCGGCGGTGTGTGGAGGGGCTGAGGGGGGAGGGGACGGGCTAGTCCTTCCCCTCTCCCTCGGGAGAGGGTGCCCGAAGGGCGGGTGGTGCGCCGGTGAAAGCCGGCATGAGCAAGAAGGTGAGAATGGCGAGTAGGCAACGACGAACCAGACAAGTCCTTCCCCGGGAGGGTTCCACCCCCGGGAGGTCACCCCTTGCGCTCCGGCGGGCGACCGTCCGGGGTGAAGCGTAGGGGGACGCGTGCGCGGGTCGGGCTATCGAGCCCCGAAACACCTATCTTCTGGGGAGCCGACGCGGTCATCCAACGCGGAAGGCCATGCCGGGCGGCATCGTGTGGAACACGCCTGCCCGGTCCCCGCGGGGTCTAAGACCTCGACACGCGCGCACATGCCTCATGCACGGAAACCGGGAGACCTCGGAGTCCGCCCACCGCAAGGGGGGCACCAGTGGGAAGGCCAAAAGCCGCACGCCGCTGGGGTAGGCGCCGAGGAGTCGGACACGCTCGTAGTACCGACCTGCAAGAAGCCGACGAAGACGAGGGTAACGCCCGTCGAGTTGGTGGAGGGAAGGAGCGTGGCCAAGGGAAAACCTGGAGCAGCCGGAGCGTCCCCGACACAGGGCGGGCCCGACGTCTACGTGCATCTGCACCGGGTGAGTGAGCGCGCGAAGGCGCACAAGGAGGAACGGTTCAACAACCTGTTCAGCTACCTGCAAGTGCCACTGCTGCGGGAGGCGTACTACCGCCTCCGGCGAGGGGCATCGGCGGGTGTCGATGGCACGACCTGGGCGGAGTGTAAGCGACGCTCTCGACCCGCCTCCGTTCGGCGAGTAGCCGCCTGACCCCGCCGCACTGGCCGACGCGCAGGACTTCGCAGTAGTAGCCGTCCCCG
>JAYVAS010000009.1:0-2910 GCA_043750895.1 Pseudomonadota bacterium | reverse complement strand
GGCTGGAACGTCACGCGGGGCATGTCATCCCCCCTTCTTCACGAGGTCCATCTTGCACGTCGGGCACACCCCGGCGTGATCCTGGACGACCTCCGGGTGCATCGGACAGCTCCATGACTCGCCGGTCGCTGCGGCGGGCCCGCCGGCCCCTGTTGGAAGGGGGGGCGGCGGCGTCGCTGGCTCGGCGGCATCCACCGCTTTTCGCGCCGGGTTTTCAGGCGAGGGGCAGCCCGCGAGCAGCAACAGGGCCAGGAGGGACATCACGCCTCCGCCACGACGCCTGGTGCGTCCGTCGCCATGCCGTGTCCGATCACCGCCCCCGTGGCTGCGCCCGCTACGCTCCCGACCGCCCCGCCGAGCGGCCCCGCGATGGCGAGCCCGGCGAGCGTTCCGTACTGCTGCCCCACCACGAGCCCGGCCGAGAGCCCGACGAGCGCCCGGTGCTTCCGTGGCCCGTACTTCGTGTAGAGGATGACACCGCCGACGATCGCGGCGGTGCCGAGGAGGAACTGGAGTCCGTAGCGCCACATGATGCACCTCGCAGGGGGTTGTGGTCAGGCAGGCTTCGGCTCGGTCGGCGGGGCGGGAGGAGCGGCCGGCACCTTCGCCTTGGCCTCTTCCTCCTCACGGATCTCCGCGATCAGGTCGGAGAACTTCTCGCTCTGCTGGTGGTACGCCTCGCGCCCCCTCTCGAGGATGCCGCTGCCGCCCTTCATCGCTCCCCGCAGGAGCGGGCGGGTGACCTCGCGGATCTTCGGCCAGTTTTTCGTGACGACGACGCCGACGGCGACACCAAGGGTGAAGGGAAGGAGGTATTGGCGAAATTGCATTAAAACTCCGAAACGGTGGAGGGAGACGACTATCGGGGCTTGCCGTTTTCCCAATCAAACAAGGTGAGGATCTCTGCGACCTTCTCGGCCCGCAGCTCGGGTGTGCCGTCGGCGAAGGCTTCGGTGACGCAGGTGTTGAGGTAGGCGGACAGGATGTTGCGCTCGACCCGCCGAATCGCGGCGTGAACCGCCCGGGTCTGGGTCAGGATGTCCACGCAGTAGCGGCCCTCGACGACCATCGCCTTGATGCCGCGGACCTGGCCTTCGATGCGCGCCAGTCCTTCAAGTTCGGCGGAGTGGTCGGGCATCTTGCAGGTCGTCTTGTCCTTCACGGTGTCTCCAAGGGTGCGTACTCGATGTAGCCATCATACCCCATCCGGGGTAGGGTAGCAACCCGAGGTGAACGGTGATCGAATCGCTGACCCGCGCCCATACCCCCGCCGACGGTCCCGTGATGGTCGAGGCGGGGCACTACACCCTGGCGGCGCGGGGCTCCGAGGCGGCTGATGGTGAGGGGATCGACGTGCCCGGCCTGGGGCGCTGGTGGGCGGGGACGTCGGAGACGACGCGGCGATGCCTAGCCGCGGCAGCCGAGGAGATCCAGAGCCTCCGCGCGGCGGGCAGGGCGGCACAGCTCGGGCTGATGGTCGGGGACCTCGCACTGCCGGCGGGGAGCCGGGCATCGGGCGCGGCCTGGGGGCTACCGGCCACCTATCAGGCGATCCTCCGGGAGTACGGCCTCTCGACCGCCGACGTCGTCATCTGGGGGGAGGCCGCCTGTCGCAACCTCGGCAGGCGCAGGCTCCTCGACGCGGCCCGTCACCGACACGCTTCGGGGCGGGTGTCGTACGGCACCTGGGGTTGGGCGCTCCTGCGCGACGGGGACGGGATTCGCCTCGTTTCCGACGCCTCGCTCGACTGGGATGGAGACGTTCGCGCGGCTGTGCTGACGCGGGGCCCGGCCGCGCTCTGCCCGCTGGTGTTCGCCGGGCTCAAGGAGGCCATTTTTCGCGCTGGCTTCGGCCGCCACGTCGCGATCTACGCGCGCGCCGATGACCCGTGGATCGACGTGAAGCTTCGCGCCGCTGCTGCGGCCGTCGCCCAACTTCGGCTGGGCGATGTCGGCGAACAAGTGGACCGAATCCTCATCGGCACTGGGATTGCGGCCTCGACGTGGTCGGCCGCCGACCTCGTGGCGCCCGGCGAGCGTGCCTGGGCCGATTTCCTTGCCGAAGTGCGCGAGCACAGCCCCGGCGCATCCGAACTGGAGAATCCATGTCCACCGATGGCACCCTCGTCCCAGCCCGCGTGCGGAGCGACGAAGACAACTTCCCCCTGCTCCGGGTAATCGACGCGGTTCGCGCAGACGAATTCCGAATCGAGGAGAAGGTGGCAACCCGTCGCCGCTTGCTGGCCGAGGAGACCGGGCTCACGGGTCGCGCGCTCACGGAGGCACTGGCGACCGATCTGGTCCTCGACGCCAAGCTCCGCTCGGCGACCATCGGCGCGGGATTCGCGCTCCCGTGGACCCTTCCCTTCGTGGGGTTCTGGGGCACGCTCGCGATCACCGTCCTCGGCGCGGCTCTCTGGCAGACCGCGAACGAGGTCGAGCTGGTGTACGAGCTTGGGTACGCCTACGGAACGCGCCTGGAGCGCGACCGGCTGCGGCTCACCGCGTTCTGGCTCGTGCAACTCACCAACTACGACGATCTCCGTGAGCGCGCGCTGACGACGGGCGTGAGCCTCACCGTCCGAAAGCTGACCCAGAAGCTGATCGCCGTCGGCCTCATGCGCGCCTACGGGGCCACGGCGCACTCGCTGATGATGGCGCGGATGATGGGGGGCGCGCCGTCGCAACCCTGGTACGTGCGCGCGACCGAGTACATCGGGGTGCCGGTGCTGTTCTACTTCGGGTGGAAGAGCACTGCGGGCGTAGGAAAGCGCGCGGTGGACTACTTCCGGGAGGAGGTCGGGTTCGCGCTGATCGAGGGGGGCAAGAGCACGGAGACGGTGCCCGCCACCGATGGCACCCTCGTCCCAGCCCGCGTGGGGATTGCCCCGGCTCCGGATTAGCCCGCCT
>JAYVAS010000008.1:0-11527 GCA_043750895.1 Pseudomonadota bacterium | reverse complement strand
CGTGGGCGTCGCCGTCCGCGTCCGGCGACCATGCGGGGTGGTCCCTCACGTCGTCGTCGTCGTCGTCGGCGCGTGTGTCACAGTCGTCGTCGTAGCCGTTGCAGACCTCCGCGGCGTCGAGGTTCGTGGCCGGGTCGTCGTCGTCGCAGTCGTCTCCGCCAGCGAGGGTGGCCCGGAACCCGTCGCCATCCACGTCGTCGTCGTTGGCCGCCTCGCAGTCGTCGTCGACCCCGTCGTAGGGGACCTCGGGCGCGCCGGGGTGGATGTCCGGGTCCGTCTCGTCGCAGTCGCCGTCGGCCACGGTGAACCCGTCGCCGTCCCGGTCGATGGTGGTGCACGACTCGTTGGGCAGGCCGGGGGAGCCGTCGTCGCCCCCCTCCGTCCAGGCGACGGTGGCGACACACCAGCCTTCGGGTTGGTCGTTCTGGGCGTCGTCGTCCACACCCGCGTCGAGCCCGAGGGTGGCCCCGGACGGCGCGGGGCTCCAGGTGATCTGGTCCTGGCGGACGCCGTCGGCGGTGAGGACCAGGGTCCCGCCGCCGTTGAGGAGCTCCAGGCCGGCGTAGGTGACGACGGCGGGGATTGAGCCGTTTTGAGACGTGTCGGTGCTCGTCCCGACCACGGCGTAGCCGTTGGGCGGGACGGCGGTGGGCGGGCCAGTGACCGTGGCCGAGGTGGTGCCGTCGGTGAGGACCAGCCCGTTCAGGTAGCGGGGCTCGGCCGAGCGGTTGTAGACCTCGATCCACTCGGCGTAGCGGTCCAGGGCTGCGCGCGGATCCACCATGATCTCGGTGATCACGAGGTCGGCCTCGGCCCAGGTCCCCTCGTCGATGAGCGTGTCGCAGTCGTTGTCCAGCCCGTCCGTGGTCTCCGGGGCGGTCGGGCTCACCGCCGGATCGGCGGGGTTGCAGTCGGCCGCGCAGTCCTCGGCGCCGTCGGCGTCCTCGTCTACGTCCTCGTCGATCAGGCGGTCGCCGTCGTTGTCGACGCCGTCGCAGGTCTCGGGTGTAGGGGGCGTGGTGTCGGTGTCGGTGGTCGTGTCGTTGGTGTAGGTGTCGGTGTCGGTGGCGGTGTCGGTGTCGGTGGTGTCGGTGTCCGGGGGCGGATCGGAGCCGTCGGGGTTCCCGTCGCAGGCCAGGGTGAGGAGGAGGAGAACCATTGCGGGGAGTATAGACCCAGAGGGGTCTGACCCCGCACCGGATCCATTCCCGGCGGCGGAAGCCGCCGGGAATGGCGTCCTGGTGCGGATCGAGCTCGGCGGCGGTGGTGGCTGGGCGAAATGGATCCGGCCAAAGGGGTCTGACCCCAGGTCGGATCCATTTACACTGCCGCCGGGGGGGGCGGCGGCCGGGTCGGGGGCCGCGCTGTGGCCGCGGCGTTGGGCGACGCGGGCCCGTCGCGGCCTCGATAGGGGTCTGACCCCCGGATCCGGCCCGTTTCCGGGGCCGCCGGGGAGCTCGGCGGCCACGGCGCGGTCGGGGCGTTGGGCGCGGCAGGTCTCGGCCTGAATGGATCCGGTGGGGGGTCAGACCCCTTTGGCCGGATCCATTTCTGGTCCCCTCGAGGCGCCCCGTCGAGACGCAGAGTTTGACGGGCCTCGTCGTGTCGGCGCGCCATCCGAAATGGATCCGGTGCGGGGTCTGACCCCTCTCGGATCCATTTCCGGATACGACGGGCCATGCCTACGTTCACCCTCGACGACGTCGCGCGTCTGCGTGCCCCGACCACCCCCACCGCCTGGGGCGATCGGATCGTGTACGTCCTGCCCGAGGTGGACCCGACCACCTTCAAGAAGTTCGCGCACCTGTGGACGGTGCCGGTGCGGGGCGGGACCCCGCTCCAGTTGACCCGCGGAGAGCACCGCGACACCGCGCCGGTGGGCGACCGGACTGGCCGCTTCCTGGTCTTCGCCTCCGACCGGGGTGGGGTCTCCCAGCTGTGGCGGATGGAGCGGGAGGGCGGGGAGCCACGCCCGCTGACCGCGTTCCCGCCCGGCCGCCTGGGCGCTCCGGTGCTCTCGGATGACGGCCGGCGCATCCTCGTGATCTTCACCCCCACCCCCGACCCGAAGGGCCTCGCGCCGCTCGCCGCGGACCTCTCCCAGGGCGTCGATCCCGACGTGGGCCCCGCCGAGCTGCCCGGTGCCGGCGCGGGGCCGGCCCCCAAGGCCTGGCCGGCGGGCGAGCCGCGGGTACGGGTGTACGTGCGGGTGCGCAACCGGCTCGACGGAAAGGGCTGGGAGACCTGGGCCCGCCCCCAACTGTGGGAGGTCGACGTGACCGCTGGCTCGGCGCGGCGAGTGGCCGCGGGCCCGTGGGATTGGGGCGCGCCGGCCTTTGACGGGGACCGCGGCGTCCTGGCCACCCGCACCGCCGTCCCCGACGGCGACCACGACCTCACCCGCAACGAGCTCGTCCGCGTCCGCCCCGACGGCAGCGTCCACGTCCTCGCGCGCACCGAAGGGGTGGCCGGGCCGCCCGCGGTCTCCCCCGACGGGAACTGGATCGCGTTCGTCCACGGCTGGGAGGACGACCATTGGGGTGGGCGCAACATCGCCCTCGGCGTCATTCCTGTCGCTGGAGGAGCCACGCGCTTCCTGGCCACCGAGCTCGATCGCCCCGCCTGGGACCTCACCCTCGACGACGGCGGCGGCACCGCCTTCTCCGAGCGTCCCCCGGTGTGGCAGGGAGATCGCCTGTTGGTGACCTACACCGACCGGGGCGCCGTCCGGGTCTGGGAGCAGCCGCTCGACGGCGCCGGGCGGTGGCGCACCCCCGAGCGGGCGTCGGCGGGTTGGCACCTCCTCGTGGACCAGCAGTTGGTCTTCCTGCATGGCGAGACCGCCCGCTTCATCGAAGTCGCGAGGATGGACGACGACAAGGTGGTCCGCCTCACCGACCATCACGCCGCCCTGGTGGGCATGGCGCAACCGCAGACCCCGCAGGTCGTGGAGATCCCGGTCGGCGACCACACCGTGATGGGCTGGTACCTACGCCCGCGCGGGACGGACAAGGGGGCCGCGATCCTCTACGTGCACGGCGGTCCGCACGGAAACTACGGGGACCGCTTCTTCCTCGAGATGCATTGGCTGGCCGATCAGGGCTGGCACGTCCTGTGGACCAACCCGCGCGGCAGCACGTCGTACGGGGAGGCGTTCTGCACCGTCATCGACGGGAAGTGGGGCGAGGCGGATGTCGAGGACCTGCTCGCCGCTGCCGACTGGCTGGGCGCGCGGCCGGGCGTCGACCCCCAGCGGGTGGGGATCGCGGGCGGCTCCTACGGGGGTTGGATGGCGCTCCAGTTGGCAGGGTGTTCCAAGCGATTCGCCGCGGCCGTGGCCCAACGCGGACTGTTCGATTGGTCGGCCGACTACGGCGAGGGCGACTTCGGCTACGCCACCGAGCAGATGTTCGGCGGGCGACCCTGGCAGGTTCCCGAGGTGTACCGGGACCAGTCGCCCATCCGCCTGGTCGAGAACGTCACCATCCCCTTCCTGGTCATCGCGCAGGAGGCGGACATGCGCTGCGAGGAGGGGCAGAGCTTCGCGGTGTTCAACGCGCTCCGGGCGCGGAAGGTGCCCACGGCGTTCGTGCTGTTCCCCGAGGAAGGCCACGGGATGATGCGGAGCGGACGGGTGGACCGGCGGGTGGAGGCGATGAAGCAGATCGATGCGTGGTTTGGGAGGTTTTTGTAGGGCGGGGGGTGGGGCGCGGTGGAGCCCGCGGAGCGATGTGGCAGAACAACGAGGGAAACGCCTCGACCATGCCTCCGCGCCCCGTCAAAGAATAGCTGACGGAGTTCCTTTCTGCGTGCCACGGTGTCAGGCCCCCGTTCGATCCGGTGGCTGACACCGCGGGGCTCGTCGCCCGGCTAGGACCGTTCTGACACGGTGTCCCCTACCCCTTCCCCAACGGGTTCGACCAACGGACCCCTTTGAACCTCAGAAAGTCGCTGTCGTTCGAGGCCACCTCTGCGTTGTTCTCGACGGGTGGGCGGCAAGCTGGATGTCGGTGGTGAGGTTCCCGGCGGTGCCGACCTCCTCCGCCAGCGTGAGGGCGATTTCGACGTGCCGCGGCCCCGGTACCAACCACTCTCCCGCGGGCGCAGCAAGCCACGCGCGAATGACGGTGTTCGCGGTGGCCACCGCGAGCGGCGTGGCGAACACTCGGCGGTTGGTGCCGATTCCTAGGAATCCGAACACGGCCACGGGGGTGAGGGCCACGCGCTGCCGCCCGTTCAACGCGTCCGTGAGCCAGCGGCGAGCGGTCGCGTGCTGGGGAAAACTGTCGAAGGTCGCGTAGAGGAGGAGGTTCACGTCGGGGACGATCACCGACCACCCTCGATGAACTGGTCGATCTCCAGCTCGTCCGCGAGCTGATTGAGCCGGGCCGGGTCTACCCCCGGTTGGAGCTCGGTATGGTGCACCATTGGTTCGTACCGAGGGCGGCCGTTGGACTCGGCCTGGAGCCCCCGCCGGATTGCGTCGTTCACGACGTGCTTCAAGGACGACCGGCTGCGGTGGATCGCGTCTTCAAGCAGTTGGCTGACGTCGGGGTCGAGCGTAAGGGTGGTGCGCATCGACACAGCATGAAGCCTTCGCCCTTGATGTCAAGACGCCGCCGCCCCGGCCCGCTTCTCCTCTCGGTGGACCGAATCGCCGCCGTCCCGGCCGACGGACCGGATGGTCCACGCTACAATCGGCAAGGCTCGCCGCGAAGAGACGATTCTCGGTGACACATCAATGTGTTGGCGGCCCTGGCAGCGCTCCTCACCCGCCGCTTCGCGGCACCCTCTCCCCGCGGGAGAGGGGAACTTGTGCCGCGCGGCCCTCACCAACCGCTTCGCGGCACCCTCTCCCGGTGAGAGAGTGGAAAACCGCGCCCCTCACCCGCCGCTTCGCAGCACCCTCTCCCGGCCCCCGCCCCCCCCTCAATGCCCCTCTTTCACCAGGTTCCGATTCCACGCCGGGATCTGCACCACCACGTTCATCGACCCATCCGGCACGGTGTGACAGGAAAGCCGGGAGCTGGGTGTCAACGCCGGCGCCTGGTCCAACATGTCCTCCTCCTCCTCGGTGGGCTCGCCGCAGCTCCGCTTGCCCTCCTTCACGTAGACGTGACAGGTAGAACAGGCGAGCACGCCGCCACAGGCATGGTCGATGTCAATCCCGGCCCGCAGCAGCGCCGCCACGACGGACCCCTTGAGCCCGATGCCTTCATCCGGCAGGTCCGCCGGATCGATGTTCAACACCAGATCCGTGTCCGGACCCCCGCCCCCACCCTTGAGCGTGAGGGTGTACGCCTTGGAGACGGTGCGCTCCTCGGCCTCTGACAAGAAGGGGTTCTTTCCGCGTGCCATGTCAGACCGCCGGCGCTTTTATGCCGAGCTGGGTGCCGACGTCGTCGGCCCCACGACCCGACAGGGCGAGGGTGAGGTCGCGCTCGATGCGGCGTTGGGCGAACGGCGCGGTGACGGCGTCGAGGTCGTGCGAGAGATCGGCGATGAGCTTCCGGTCGGTCCCGGGCATCGCCGCGGTGAGCGCGGTGACGACAGCCTGGATGCGATCGCCCTCCCCCTCCTCCAACAAACCGGCATCCACCACCACCGCCTTGTTGACCGCGGCGAGGATGCCCTCGGCCTCGACCTGCGCTTCGATGAGCAGCCGGGCGTCCACGTCGGTCTCGGCGTTGTCGATGGACTCCTCGAGCATGCGCTCGATCTCGTCTTCGGAGAGACCGTAGCTGGGCACAACGTCGATCTTGGCCTCGATGCCGGTGTGCTCCTCCCGCGCGGAGACGCGGAGGAGGCCGTCGGCGTCGACGGTGAACTCGACCTTGATGCGGGGGATGCCCGCCGGCAGTTGGGGCAGTCCGGTGAGCGCGAAGCGGCCGAGGGACCGGTTGTCCCGCGCCATCTCGCGGTCGCCCTGGACGATGTGCAGGTCGATGGCGGTCTGGCCGTCCACGTGGGTGGTGAAGGTCTGGTGCGCTCCGATGGGCAGCGTAGAGCAGCGGGGAATGAACTTCTCCGTCACCCCGCCCATCACCTCCAGCCCCAACGAGAGGGGGATGACGTCGAGGAGGAGCAGGTCGTCGGCGAGCGCCGAGGTGCCGGAGAGGATGTCGGCCTGCATGGCCGCGCCGATGGCCACCACCTCGTCGGGGTTCAGCTCGGCGTAGGGTTCCCGCCCGAACAGCTCGCCCACGTAGGCGCGCACCAACGGGACCCGGGTGGAACCCCCGACGAGCACGACGGCGTCGACCTGGTCGGGGGTGAGGCCGGCGTCCTTGAGGGCCTGCCGGCAGGCGGCCCCGGTGCGCTCGACCGTGCTGCGGATGAGCGCCTCGAACTCGGCCCGGGTGACGGTGACGGAGGCGTCCCCGATGCTGACCGTGGCGGTGTCGCCCGCGGTGAGCGCCCGCTTGGCGGCCTCGACGGCTTGCAACAGGGCGCGCTGCCCGGACTTGTCGAGCTCCCCGAGACCGAGGCGACGGCGTACGTCGTCGGCCAGGGCACGGTCGAAGTCGTCGCCGCCCAGGTGGGTGTCGCCCGCGGTGGAGAGGACCTGGAACAGGCCGTCGTCCAACTCGAGGATCGAGATGTCGAAGGTGCCACCGCCCAGGTCGTACACGGCGAAGCGGCCCCGGCCGCGCTTGTCCAGGCCGTAGGCCAGGGCCGCCGCGGTGGGCTCGTTGAGCAGGCGCAACACCTCGAGGCCGGCCAGCTTGGCGGCGTCCTTGGTGGCCTGGCGCTGGGCGTCGTCGAAGTAGGCGGGGACGGTGATCACCGCGCCGCCCGGCTCCCCGAAGAGGCACTCGACCGCCAACGCGCGCAGCTTCTTGAGCACCTCGGCCGAGACCTCCATGGGCGTGACCGACTTGGGGCCGTCGCCCACGATGAACTTGACCACGCGGTTCTCGGTGGGGTCCATCTCGTAGCGGAACAGCTTCGCGTCCGCGACACAGTCGGCCGGCGCGCGCCCCATGAACCGTTTCACCGAGGTGAAGGTGGTGCGCGGGTACTGGGGGGCCTCCTCGCGGGCCTGGTAGCCGACGACGGTGGTGTCCCCGTCGTAGCGGACGGCGCTGGGCAGGAGCGCCCGACCCTGCTCGTCGAGCAGGCAGCGGGCCTTGCCGCTCATCACCACCGCCACCAACGAATTGGTGGTGCCGAGATCAATCCCGATGTTCGCCATGTTCTTTCTCCCGGGAAAGCCCGACCAGGTAGGTGAGACGTGAGAGCCGGTCTTCGACCTGGGCGAGGTCACCCTCGCCGGCCTCCCAGCGTTGGAAAATCTGATCAATCTCGGCGCGCATGGCCGCTTCGCGTGCCTGCGCCTGTGCGCGGACGAACCCGGGCTCGTCCATCTCCTGCTCCTTCCAGTCGAAGATCTCTTCGAGGAACGCAGGATCCAGCCGCGGACCGCCGGTCTCGCGGGGGTGGGCGGCGCCGGTGGCGAGGAACCACGCGCGACGGTCGGCGTCCTTCAGGATGCGCCGCGCGTCGTTGAGCATCGCCGTCCATTGCAGCGAGATCCGTCGCCACACTGGCGCCTTGCCCGAGAACCGGTCCGGGTGGAGCTTACGTGCCAACGCCCGGTAGGCCTGTTCGACGTCTCCCTCGGCAAGGAAGTAACGACGGGGCAGGCCCAGGACGGCGTAGGGATCGAAGACCGCGGGAGGCGGCTGTGGGGCGCCACAGCCGACGCAAATCGCGCCGGCGACCATCTCGTTGCAGGTCCAGCAGGGGGTGGGCACGTGATTGACCGGGGGAGGCGCGCGAGGCGCCGCCGCTACATCGTGAAGGACTCACCACACGAGCAGCTCTTGGCCGCCAGCGGGTTCTTGAACTCGAAGCCGGTCTTCATGAGCTCGGTCTTCCAATCCACTTCGGTGCCGTTGAGGAACAGGTAGGACTTGCGGTCGATGAGGACCTTGACCTTCGAGTCGTCCGGGCCGAACTCGAACACCTTGTCCTTGGGATCGGCCTGCTCGGCGAAGTCGACGAAGTACGAGAGCCCAGAGCAGCCGCCGCCACGAATTCCGATCCGGAAGAAGTGCTCGGGCGTCTGCCGCTTGACCTTCAGCTCGTTGATGCGATCGACCGCACGTTCGGTGAGCTGGATGGCCATCTATTTCGCAGCCTCCACGCCGGCCTTGGCGGCCCGCTTCTTCTGGTAGTCGGCGATGGCGGCCTTGATGGCGTCCTCGGCGAGCACCGAACAGTGGATCTTGACCGGGGGGAGCTTGAGCTCCTCGGCGATCATGCTGTTCTCGATGCCCATCGCGTAGGCGATGCTCTTGCCCTTCACCATCTCAGTCACCAAGGAGCTGGACGCAATGGCGGATCCGCAGCCGAAGGTCTTGAACTTGGCGTCTTCGATGATGCCGTCGTCGTTGATGCGAAGCTGCAGCTTCATCACGTCGCCACAGGCGGGGGCGCCCACGAGGCCGGTGCCGACATCTTCGGCGTTTTTGTCGAGAGAGCCCACGTTGCGGGGGTTCTCGTAATGGTCGATGACCTTGTCGCTGTACGCCATGGCCTGAACTCCTGAAGTTGAGAGAGGGGTTTTAGTGGGCGGTCCAGGAGATGGACTTGAGGTCCACGCCTTCTTTGACCAGTTCGTAGAGGGGGCTCATCTCGCGCAGCCAGGTGACCTTCTCGGTGACCAGCTTGATCGCGAAGTCGATCTCTTCCTCGGTCGTGAAGCGGCCGATGCCGAAGCGGATCGAGGTGTGGGCGAGCTCGACTTCGACGCCGAGCGCGCGGAGCACGTAGGACGGCTCGAGCGAGGCCGAGGTGCAGGCGGAGCCCGAGGACACCGCGAGATCCTTGATGGCCATCATCATCGCCTCGCCCTCGCAGTAGGCGAAGCTGGCGTTGAGGTTGTGGGGGAGGCGGTGCTCCCACGAGCCGTTGAGGTAGAGCTCGTCGATATTGGCGCGCAGGCCGTCCCAGAGGCGGTCGCGCAGCGCCTTGACGCGCTCGACCTCGCCGTTGGTGAGGGCCTCCTTGGCAAGGACGGCCGCCATGCCCAGGCCGACGATCTGGTGCACCGCATGGGTGCCGGACCGGATGCCGCGCTCCTGGCCGCCACCGAACATGATCGGCTCGAGGCGGATGCGCGGGCGCCCGCGCCGCACGTAGAGGGCGCCGATGCCCTTCGGGCCGTAGATCTTGTGGGCGGAGATGCTGACGAGGTCGACGTTCAGGTCACTCACGTCGAAGGGGATGCGGCCCAGCGACTGCACCGCGTCGGAGTGGAAGACCACGCCATGCGCCTTGCACACCGCGCCGATGCCCTTGAGGTCCTGCACCACGCCGATCTCGTTGTTGGCGTGCATGATGCTGACGAGGATGGTCTCGGGGCGGATCGCCGCTTCGACGTCGGCCGGGGTGATGATGCCTTCGGAGTCCACCGGGAGGTAGGTGACGACGAAGCCTTCTTTCTCGAGCTCGTGGCAGGTGTCGAGGATGGCTTTGTGCTCGATGCTGCTGGTGATGATGTGGTTGCCCTTCTCCTTGTAGAAGCGGGCGACGCCGAGCACGGCGAGGTTGTCGGACTCGGTGGCCCCGGAGGTGAAGACGATCTCCTTGGGGTCGGCGCCGATGAGGTCGGCCATCTGCTCGCGGGCCTTCTCGACCGCGGCGGAGGCGGCCCAGCCGTACGCGTGGTTGCGCGACCCGGCGTTGCCGTAGATCTCGGTGAGGTAGGGCAGCATGGCCTCCACCACGCGGGGATCACAGCGGGTGGTGGCGTGATTGTCCAGGTAGACCGGGGTCTTGATCATCGTACTTCCAGAGCGGGGGGCGGGCGGTCGGCGACTACCATGGGGGGGGCCGTCGTGCCGAGGTGTTCGTCGTCGGTGCAGGTGCGGCAGGCCGTCTTTTGGGTGGCGGGCGCGCAAGCGCGGCAGGTGGTGAGGTAGGCCAGCGAGCTGGCCAGCTCCTGTTCGAGCGCGTGCAGGCGGTCGATCTGCGTGCGGGTCTCCGCGAGCTTAGACTCGTAGAAGCTGCGCAGTTCGGCCATCATCTCGGGGCCGGTGGGGTTGGCGTGCAGGTTCGAGAGGAAGGCCTTGATGTCCGGCAGGGAGAAGCCGAGGTCCTGCAGCCGGCCGATCCACTCGATGCGGAACAGGGCGTCCTCGTCGTATTCGCGGAAGCCACCCTTGGTGCGGGCGACAGGGGCGAGCAGGCCGATCTCCTCGTAGAAGTGCAGCGTGCGCGCGGTCCTTCCGGACCGTTCGGCGAGCTCTCCGATGCGTAGAAGACGGGTGGCCATCAAACCCTTACGTGAACGTGAGAGTGATAGTCAAGGACGGACGGGAAGTCCAGCGGCGAGAGCGCCGGCGTGAGGTTCTGTGGAGAGGGCTACAGCTCGACCCGCTCAATGATGAGTTGACTCACTGAGTACGCTCAGTTATGAGCGGGCATGGCACGACGGAACGAGCGGAAGGTGGCGACGCGCGGCGAGATCCTCGCTGCGGCGCGCGTGCTGTTCTCGCAGCGGGGGTGGGAGGGCACCACCACCAAGATGGTGGCGGAGTCGGCGGGGGTCGCGGTGGGGACGGTGTTCCTGCACTTTCCCGACAAGACCGCCCTCCTCGAGGCGGCCCTGCGCGAGCAGATCGCGGAGGCGCTCACCCAGGCCCAGGCCAGCCTCCCGCCGGTGGGGCTGCTCCCCCAGCTCACCCACCTGGCCGGCGCGCTGTACACCATGTACGCCGGCGATCGGGCGCTCTCCCGGGTGCTGGTGAAGGAGAGCCTGTTCCTCGTGGACGGGGCCGCCGCCGCGGCCGCCCGCGCGCAGGTCGAGCAGTTCTCCCACCACGTCGCGGCGCTGATCGACGCCGCCCGCATCCGGGGCGAGGTGGACCGCGCCGTGGACCCGCGGCTGGGGGCCATCGCCTTCTTCTCCTTGTACTTCGCGGTGCTGGCGGCGGGCCTGCGGGACGAACTTCTCGTCCCGGCGCAGCTCGACCTGCTCCGCGCGCTGCTGGACCAGTACTTCAACCCCAGGAAGAAGTCATGAAGGTGCTCATCGTCGGCGGTGGGGTGGGAGGCCTCGCGCTCGCGGCCGGGCTGCGCGGCCACGCGGAGGTCACGGTGGTGGAACAGGCCCCGGCCTGGAAGCCGGTGGGAGCGGCGCTGCTGTTGCACGCCAACGCGATGGCGGCGCTCGGCGCGCTCGGGGTGGACGTGTCGACCTCCGGCGCGCCGGTGGAGAACATGGAGATCACCGACGCGGCGGGGCGGTGCATCGGTCCGATGCGGATGCAGGACTTTCCCGAGCCACTCCGGACGGCGCGGGTGGTGCCGCGGGCCGACCTGCACGCGGCCTTGCTGGCGAAGGCGGGGCCGGTGCGGCTCGGCGTGTCGGTATGCGCCCTCGAGGCCGGTCGGGCCACGCTGACGGACGGTACGACGGGAGAGTGGGACGTCATCGTCGGCGCGGACGGCATCCGCTCCCAGGTGCGTGCGTCGGTGTACAGCGACGCGGCGCCCGTGCCGAACTACCTCGGGTACA
>JAYVAS010000007.1:0-2878 GCA_043750895.1 Pseudomonadota bacterium | reverse complement strand
GCGACGATTTCCTGCATGCGCGGGACTATACGCCGGCCGACGCCACCGGTCACGCCCTGAGCAGACCGGCCATCACGCGGCACGCGTCGGCGTGCAGGGCGTCGATCTGTTCGTCTTCTCGGGCCGGATCCCAGGCCGGCGGGTGGAGCAGCGGAGCGAGGTGGCCCACCAGCCGCAGCGGGCGCGGGACGAGCGACGGGCCCAGCCCGCGCAGGAACGGGACGGGGAGGTGGAAGCGCCGGTAGAGGGCGTCGGTGACCCGGCTCGGGTACACGGTGTAGAGGTCGTCGGCGCGCGGACAGGCGGCGAGCAGCATCGGCGTACCGGTGCGGAGCGCGAGGCGGACGAAGCCGCGCCGCCCTTCCCATCGGGACTGGCGACGCTCCCCACGCGGCCGCAGCGACTCCCACATGCCTCCCGGCGCGACCGCGAGCAGGTTTCCCTCCCGAAGCAGGCGCTCCCCCGCCTCGGGCGAGGCGGGCACGATGCCCACGCGGCGCGCGAAGTCCCCGAGCCCTGGGACGCGGAAGATGGTGTCATCGCCGAGGGCCCGGCACATGCGGCCGGTACGCTCCCAGATCGCGGCGCCGATGAGGAAGCCGTCGTAGCTCGCGAGGCTGTGGTGGACGACCAGCAGGCACGGTCCGCTGCGGGGGACGTGCTCGGCCCCGACCAGCTCGAACCGGTGGTAACGCGCCAACGGGCGGAGCAGCCGCTCGACCTGACGGAGCGTCCGGTCGTCGAGCGGGGGGTCTACAGGCCCGTCCACTTGCTGATGATCTCCTTCATCACCTCGGTGGTGCCGCCGCCGATGGTCATCAGCCGGACGTCCCGCGACGCCCGCGCGATGTCGTACTCCTCGATGTAGCCGTAGCCGCCGTGGAACTGGAGGCAGTCGTAGGCCACCCGCTGGGCGAGCTCGCAGGAGAAGAGCTTGGCCATGGACACCGCGAGGGTGGGGTCCTCGCCGCGGGCGATGACGTCGACTGCCTGGTAGTTCAGCGCTTTGGCCGCCGCGAGATGGGTGAGCATCTCGGCGAACTTGTGCCGCCAGACCTGGAACCCGACGATGGGGCGGCCGAAGGCGGTTCGTTCCTGGCCGTAGGCGATCGCGTCCTTGATCTGCTGCTCCATGCCGCTGGTGGCCATGAGCGCCGCCGCGAGACGTTCGCCCTGGAAGTTCTGCATGATGTAGAGGAACCCGGCGTTCTCCACCCCCAACAGGTTCCGGCGGGGGATGCGGCAGTCCTCGAAGAACAAGAGCGAGCTGTCGATGGACCGCGTGCCCAGCTTGTCGAGCTTCTTGCCCACCGAGAACCCGGGGGTGTCGGTGGGGAAGAGCACCAGCGAGATGCCGCCGTAGCCGGGCCCGCCGGTGCGGACGGCGAGGGTGATGAAGTCGCAGATGGAACCGTTGGTGATGTAGGTCTTGGCGCCATTGATGACGTAGTCGTCGCCGTCCACGCGGGCGGTGGTGGTGATGTTCGCCACGTCGGATCCGGCACCGGGCTCGGTCACCCCGAGGGCGCCGATGCGATCGCCCGCGATGGCCGGCACGAGGAACTCGAGCTTCTGCGCGTGGGTGCCGATCTCGGCGATGACCGGCGTGCTGATGTCGGTGTGGACGAGGATGGACATCACCACCCCCCCGTTCCGCGCCTCCGCCAGCTCCTCGATGAACGCGGCGTGGTGCCACCAGTCCAGGCCGAGGCCGCCGTACTCGGTCGGGAAGCGGATGCCGAGCAGCCCCATCCCGGCCATCTGTTTGAGGAGCGTGCGCGCGGGCCACTCGCCCGCTTTGTCCCACTCGTGCCGGTGGGGCGCCAGCTCGCGCTTGACCCAGTCGCGCACGCTCTTGCGGAGGAGGTCGTGATCTTCGCCGAAGGGGGGGAAAGGCATTCGCCGACCCTATCACGGGAGTGAACCGTGATTCAGTGACGAATCGTGCTGCGAGCGGGGGAAGCCGGCCGTCGCCGGACGGCCAAGAATTTCTTACGAAATCCTTTCTACTCCGGGAAACGGTGGCTATTATGCTGGTATGACTTTACTAATTTTGATTTCTGGCTGTTTGGGGTACCAGGACGTCAAAGAGGATCCGCCGGGTACGACGGCGTCGACGGTCACCGTCACGGTGGACACCGCCGACACCGACGACCCCGACGAAACCGACCTCACGGACACCGGCGGCACGGACGTCACGGGTGACAGCGGGACCGAACCGCCCCCGGACACCGGGAGCCCCTGCCTGGACACCGGGCCGTTGGTGGACTTCACCACCGTGGACTGCTCCGACGGGATCGCAGCGGTGGTGGACGGCGTGGGCTACCTCAGCGTCGATGAGGCGGTGGCCGGCGTTTGTAAGGGCGAGACCGTCGTGGTCTGTCCGGGTGAGTGGCCGACTGCCGCTGTCGTCGATCGGGCCATCGACCTCGTCAGCCGTGACGGGCCGGAGGCGACCGTGCTGACCGGCGTGCACGGGAGCGTCCTGCGCGTCACCGCCACGGGCGGGACCACCATCCGGGGGCTGTCCATCACGGGCGGCCTCGGCACCCCGGAGTCCGAGGCGACGGGAGAGGTGTGGAAGGACGTCGGACCGGAGCCCACCTGGGGCGGCGGCGTCATCGCAATGGGCGAGACCAACCTGGTCGACTGCCGGATCGAGGGCAACACGGCGGACTACGGGGGAGGGGTCGCGGCTTTGCTCGGCAAGGCTACCATCACCCTGAAGTCCTCGTTCGTGGCTGACAACACTGCGTCGCTCGGTGGCGGTGCGTACGGTGGCTACATCGGGTTCATCGACTCCGGAGTGGTGCGGAATCACGCGAAGGAAGGCGGCGGCGCCTACGCACGCCGGTTGGAGCTCGACGGGTCCACGTTC
>JAYVAS010000006.1:0-6614 GCA_043750895.1 Pseudomonadota bacterium | reverse complement strand
TAGACGGGGCGCCGCACGTCGTGGCGTCGACGCCGCTACGAAACTCGGACGGCGCAGTGGGTGCCTGCCGGGGCGCCGTCGTCTACACGCTGCGGCTCGACGAGGCCTGGGCGGCCGAGGTCGGGGAGATGACGTCGCGGGAGCTGCGCCTGGTCCCCCTCGTCGGAGCGGTCACGGGCGACCGCGAGACCGCACGGGCGGCCCTGGCGGACGGGGTCGACGTGTGGACCGCGCCTTCCGACCTCGGCGGGGTGCGGTCCTGGTCGCGGCTGGACGATCTCTGGGGGCGGCCGGTGGCGCTTGTGGAGATCGACCACCCTCGGACGCTCTCCGCCGCTGGGGCCGAGACCGCGCGCTGGCTGGACCTTGGCGTCCTGGCCTTTGGGGTGTGGCTGGTAGGCGGGTCCCTGGCGTTCCTCCGCGCCGAGGTGCTCCGCCCCGTGGCCGATCTCACGCAGCTCGTCGGCTCCCTCGTGGTGGGTCGCCGCAGGCCCCGGCTCTGTCATCCAGCGGAGGAGTTCGGCGACATCGAACACGGCTTCGAGCAGATGGCGGCGGCGGTGACCGAGCGCGGCGCCGCCCTCGAGCGAGCCCGTGCCGTGGCGCGCGCGGTGCTCGACCAGATCGGCGATGGGCTGATCCTCTGCGACCTGAACGGAGACATCCTCGTGGAGGTGTCCGCGCCCGCCCGTGCCTGGTTTGGTCCGGCCTCGGGCCGTGTCTGGGACTACGTCGCCGGCCCAGGGACCCCCGCCGCAGCGCTCATCGAGCTCGGGATCCAGCAGGTCGGGGACGACATCCTCCCGCTGGACGCGTGCCTCGACCAGCTGCCGCGCCGGGTCGTCCGCGACGGTCGCACGTTCGACGTCGCTTGGCGCGCGGTCGAGACGGCCGGACGGGTGGACCGGCTCCTCCTGGTCGTCGCGGACGCCTCCCATCGGGTCGAGCGGGAGCGAGAGAACGCGTTCGCGCGAGAAATCGAACAGCTGCTGCTACGGACCACCGCGGACCGGGGCGGCTTTCGGGCGTTCGAGGCGGAAGGGAGGGCCTTGCTCGCGATCGTCGCCACCACGTCGGACGAAGCCGAGCGTACCCGTGCCCTCCACAGCCTGAAGGGGAACGCGGCCATCTTCGGCTTCGCCACCGTCGCGTCGCTGGTCCATCGCATCGAGGACGAGCGGGCGGAGCTGATCGAGTGGCGTGCCGACCAGGGAGACCGCCTCTGGCAGGCTTGGGACGGCACGCTCGCCAGGCTCAGGGCCGAGCCGGACTTCGTCGCCGACGACCGGGTAGAGGTCCCGGCCCCGGCCGTCGCCGCCTTGCTCGCGTCGCTGGACGGCACCGAAGCGGGGCTGTCCCGGTGGGTCCAGACGTGGGGCGCCCCCCCCGTCCAGTGGGTGCTTGACGACGTGCGCCGGGCGGCCGAGGCGTGGGCGGTCCGTTCGGGGGTGCCGGTCGAGGTCGTGGTCACCGGTGCCGACTTCCGCGTGGACACCGCGGCGTGCGGGGCGCTCTGGGGCGGCCTCGACGCGCTCGTGCGTGGCTTGATCGCCGAAGGGGCGCGCAGGGTGGAGGTCGACTGCACCCTGACGGAGGACGACTGCGTCGTCACCGTCCGCGACGACTGCCCACGAGCCCCTCCAGGGACTATCGCTCGCGCCGACGAAGCGGCGCGGGCGCTCGGCGGCCGCTCGACGGCGGCGCGAGGAACATCGGGCGGGGCGCTCACCTTCTTCATCCCCCTCCTCGGGGCCGACGGGTCGGTTCGCGCCGCCGCCGCACCCCTCGTCCCACCACGCCGAGCGGCGTGATCGGAGTCGTCGATGCAACTCGGGACCCGCACGTTGGTCGCCTCCGCGCTCGGCGTCGGTTCGGCGCTGCTCACCCTCGCCGTCGTGAGCGACGGCGTGATCCACGCCAACTTCGGCCGCGTGGAGATGGAGGAAGCGGCAGGCCGCGCCGACATCGCGGGGCGGAACCTCGACTGGGTGACCCGCGACTTCCGCGCGGGCGCTGTCGACTGGGCGCTCTGGGACGGCGTGTCGACGCACCTCGCCGACCCCATGTCCACCGCCGGTCGGTCATGGGAGGAGGAAAACTACAATGTCCTGGCCTACCAGACCAAGGGATGGCGCGACTTCGTGACCGTGACCACCGCGGGTGAGCGGGGATGGTCCCGTCGACTGCTCGATGACGACACCTTCGGCCCGGTCCCGCCGGGGCTCGACGCCCTCATCGATGCGGGCACGCTCCTGGACCCGATCGGATCACCGCGGTCGGTCGCGGGGGTCGCCCTGCTCGACGGGGAGCTCCATGTCTTGAGTTCGGAGTCCCTTCAACCCGTCGTGCCGTTCCCGGGGCAGAAGGCAGGCGCCCTGGTGGTGACCCAGCGCATCGACGATGCGTGGTTGGACCGACTCCGGCGTCACACGTCCCTGGACATCTCCATCGTTCCCGACCCCGACGCCAAGGCCGGCCCAGCGCGGGTCGATGTCTCCGGGGAGGAGATCGTGACCCACTGGGCGCTGACGGACGTCGCCGGCAACCCGGTGGCCGACGTCGCCGTGCGCTCGCCCCGTACGCTGCTCGCGGCCGCGGGGCGGGTCGGCGACGTGGTCCTCCTCGGCCTGACCGCGGCCAGCGTGGCGTTCGTCGGGTTGGCGGTGGGCGCGGTTCGCTTCGCGGTCACCCGCCGTCTCGCCGCGCTGGCGCGGGCCATGCGCCGCCTCGCCGCCGGAGAGGTGGCCCATGTCGGCGAGCACGGCTCTGACGAGATCGGCGCCCTGGCGCGGACGTTCGAGGGGATGGCGCAAGCCGTCGCCGAACGCGAGGCCGAAATCCGTGGCGCCCGGGCCCAGGTGCAGCTGATCCTCGACAACACCGGCGATGCGCTCGTTCCCTGCGGTGGTGACGACAGGATCGTCGGCGACGTGTCCCGCTCCGCGCGCGCCTGGTTCGGAGAACCCGGCGGGCGCGACCTGTGGCGGTACCTGAACCCGACGGAGCCGGCCCCGGCCCGCCACCGTTCCGCCGCCGATTGGGCATCCGCGCCACCGGAGGAGTTCACGCGGGAGGGACGCCGGTACCAGGTCCGATGCCGGGAGATCACGCTCGAGGACTCGGACCTCCGGTTCCTCGCCGTGGTCCGGGACATCACCGCCGAGGTGGCGGAAGAGCAATGCGTCCGGCAGGCGCGCGAGGAATCGCGGATGGTCGCGCGGGCGCTACGCGACGGGGCGTCGTTCCGGCGGCATGCGGCAGCCTGTGATCGTGGGATCGACGCGGTCCGGGTCGCGCCGACGTCGGAGGAGCAGGCGCGGGCCCGCGCCGACCTCGAACAGGAGCTGCGCGCGGTGGGCGCCGAATACGTGGCGACTCTCGCCCCGGCAGCCCCGCTGCCGACGGTGGAGACAGCGTGGCGCGCGGCCCTCACCCGGGTCGCGATCGTCTGTCCGCTCAACACCCCGCCCCCGCTGCGGATCTCGCCTGCCGAGCACGCCATCGCCCTGGAGGCCTTCGCCGCCGCGGGTCTCTCCGAGGAGGTGGTGGAGGGCGTTCGAAGCTGGGCCGATCCCCAGGTGGGTCAGATCCTGCGATTCCTGGGTGACGCCGCCGAGCAGACGGCCGCCGGGCTCGGGAAGCGGTTGACGGTGGTCATCGAGGGCGGGTCGCTGCGCGTCGACAGGCACGCCACCAGCACGCTCTGGACGGGTCTGGTGCACGTCGTACGCAACGCGGTGGACCACGGCGTGGAGGGCTCGGACGAGCGCGTGGCCGTCGGCAAGCCGGACCGGGCACGCATCCTGCTTCGGGCGGAGGGGGACGCGTCGCGCCTCGTCGTCACGGTCGAGGACGACGGCCGCGGGATCGACTGGGACCGGGTGCGGGGCATCGCCGCCGAGCGCGGGTTGCCCCACCAGAGCCGCTCGCACCTCGTGGCAGCGGTGTGCTCCGACCGGTTCTCGACCCGCACCGAGGTCAGCGAGCTCTCGGGGCGCGGCGTCGGCCTCGCGGCGGCAGCCCGGGCGATCACCGACTTGGGCGGGAGCTTCGAGATCGACGACGTCGCCACCGGTGGCACGGTCTTCCGCGCCTCCGTGCCGTGGTCCCGGATCGGCAGAGCGACCGCCCCCGCGGTCGGCTCGTCGGCCGCGGCGTGACCCAGCGCCAAGGGCTCCCGTAGCGGCCTCGGCGCCCCCGGGACCGCACCAAGGCCGCGTCGGCCGGCTGGAACGTGGCCCAGACCAGCTTCCCCTCGATGCCGTCGTAGTCCCACACCCCCACGATGCGCCCACGATCGACGATCGGCTGGTTGGAGAGGTCCACCAGGGCACACCGGCGACGACGCCCTTCTCGGCCCACAGGGGCCGCGCCGCGTCCTCGGCGGCCAACAGGGGCCCGACCTCTCGTCGGAAGAGCAGCAAGCCGCCCAGGTTGGACAAGAACGCGTACCGGGGCTCGGCGGGAGGCTCGAAGGTCTCGACGGCAGCCCGATCGGCAGGGGTGAGCAGCCGCGCATCCCCCGGCGCGAGCGGGACGAGGCCGAGCTCCGCCACCGCCGTCTGCGCCTCTTTCACGCCGAGCCCCGCGAACTCCCGGAACTGGGCGACCGTGGAGCACCCCCGACGAGCGCGGCGAGGACGCCGTCTTTGAGCGCTTCCAGCTCCAACTCGGTCACCCCGAGGTACATGCGCGCGGTGGCGATCCGGGCGTCGTCCCCGAAGCCCTGGCCCATGCGCAGCCCAAGGCCGAAGTGGGACCGGTGGAGCACGTAGGTGCACCCGCGCGCGCTGGGCAGCTCGCTGATCTCGGTCGCGGCGACCGCGGCGTCCACCTCGGCGCGCGACAGCCCGGCCCGCGCGCGCAGGCCGAGGTACGGCCCCGCGCCGCCGACGGACCGCATCCAACCGCAGCCGAGCAACGTCTCAGCCGCGATGCGTCCGTGAATCGACCCGTCCAGGCCTTGCCGAGCCCACCACCAGCCTCGGAGGCGATCAGCGAGCAAGGCGGCCACGCTAAGCCGCCTGGGTGAGCGACAGCACGTTGCCGTCCGGGTCGACGAACCACGCCACCCGCGCGCCGCCGGGCGCACCCCAGATTCCGGCCTCGTCCTGGGGGAGGAAGCTGTACCGCTGGAACACCGCCCCGCGGGCAGTCAGGGTCGCCACGGCGCGCACGATGTCGGCCACGTCCCAGCCAAGGACGGTGTGGGGAAGGGGCTGGAAGTTCTCCACCCGGGACACCCGCAGGGGCACCCCCACGTTGTCGAACACCAGCGCGAAGCCGTCGTCGCGGAGGAAGGGCAGGCCGACCACGTCGACGTAGAAGACGCGCGCGCGAGCGGGGTCGGTGGTGGCGAGGAAAGTGACGGGGTTCTTGAGGAGCATCCAGGGGGATTAACCGGGGAGCCAGCGAGTGACTTGCCCCGAACTGACGGACCACCTGGGGTTCAGTCGCGGGGTTCGCCGCGGCGGCGAGGGTGGGTCGCCGCGTCCGCGTGGGGCGACGCGGACGGGGGGTCTCGCGGCGAGGGTGGGTCGCGGCGTCGCGTCGCGCGTCGGCGCCCTACCCCCTCGGTATCGGGCAGGCCCGCAGCAGCGCTAGAAGACGCTCCCCGTCGCCCTCGACCGCGATCTCCCCCGCTTCGACGAGCGCTGCCAGCGCCTCCGGCCGCTGCAACGCGCCCAACACCGCCGCCTCCGTCGCCCGCACGCGGATCCCCGGGCCGACCAGCTCGCCCTCGGACACGGTCAGCGCACCGTCGGCGACCGTCACGAGCAGTCGCCCCGTCGGCATGTCCAGCTCGGCGACCATCGCGGCCAGGGTCCCCGGGACGTAGAAGGCCTCCAACGCGATCCCCAGCCAGTTGGCGCGGACCGGGTGCTCGAAGGGCGTGTGCGCGAGGGCCGGCGCCCCCCAGCGCGCCAGCGCGAGCACGATCGGGCGGAGCTGCTGACCGCGCGGCGTCAGCGCGTACACCGTGGACGCGGCGGGCGGGGGCAGCCAGCGACGGGCGATGACGCCGTCGGCCTCGAGCTGCTTGAGGCGCCCGGTCAGGGTGTTGGACCCCACCCCGGGCAGGCCCGCGGCGAGCTCGGTGAAGCGGCGCGGCCCGAAGAGCAGCTCGCGGACCACGAGCAACGCCCACAGGTCGCCCACCTGATCCAGGGCGGCGGCGAGGGCGCAGGGTTGTCCGTAGGAGCGACGACTCATGACACACTTCTTAGTATGAAGGATAGACTTTCAATATGAAAGCGATAACCTCTCATACGCAACCAGCGTCACACGGAATCCCTCCGTCCGCGACTCCTGCTGCGCCTCCCCCGTCCCCGGACCACCCCATGAAGAACCCCATCCTCGCCGCCATCCTCAACTTCCTGTCGGCACCAACGCGATCCCGGCGGAGTGGCCGTTCCTGCTCGCGGGCCTGCTCACGCTGAAGCTCGCCCTCGCGGCCGATGCGTACGCGGAGGCGAAGGCGGTCTCGGCGGGGTGATCGACCGAGGCGCTTCCTGGCCGGCTGCGCGCGGAGTCCACCGCGCGCCACGCCTCCCGAAGCCGCCACGCTACGTTGGCGCGTGCCCACCCCGCCCCGCCGCTGGCTCCTCCTCCGG
>JAYVAS010000005.1:0-4446 GCA_043750895.1 Pseudomonadota bacterium | reverse complement strand
GATCCGATCGAGGTGCGGCATCGCCACCCCGTTGGGCATGAACGCCCCCGGGTCGGGATCGTCCCAGATCAGGTCGAACTCGGCGTGCTGCGGGGAGTCGGTGATCACCCACGCGCCGTCGTCGGTCACGTACCGGTAGATGTCACCGGCCAGAGCCGAGGTCAACAGGAGCCACATCCCGTCCATGGTACATCAACGCGCCGGCCGCCGCGGCGGTCAGCACTGCCGCGACCCCGAGGGCGACGGTGGCGCCGGCGCCGGCCCAGAGCCCGCCCAGCAACAGGCTCGCGGGCAGGGCGCCCACGCCGCTGGTCAGGTGGTACCAGCCGAACGCCGTGCCGCGGGCACCGACGGGGGCGAGGTCGGCCACGAGCGCGCGCTCCGTTCCCTCCACGAGGCCGTGGTAAAGCCCGTAGGCGACGAAGAGCGGGACGTAGACGGCGAGGGTGTCGGTGAGCCCGAGCACCGCGTAGGTGGCAGCGCACCAGGTCCACCCGAACACCACGAGCGGGAGGCGCCCCAACCGCTCGGCCACCGCGCCCGCACCCAGCCCGGCGACGGACTTGACCAGGTGGAGGCCCATCCACAGCAGGGGGAGCGTTGCAGGCGCGGCGCCGAGCTCGCTGGCGCGGAGCAGGAGGAGGGTGTCGCCGACGTGACCCGCGGTGAACAGGGCCAGCGGCCAGAGCACGCGGCGCAGGGCCGGCGTCGGAAGCCCCGGCCAGATCGGACCGGCGGCAGGGATGGCAGGGCGATCCTTGACCGCGAAGGCCACCAGCGCGACCGCGAGCAGGGCCGGCAGGGCCGACGCGAAGAACACCGATCGGAGCGCCAGCCCCTCCTGCGAGAGGAGCCACCACGCGACCCCGGCGCCGACCAGGGCGCCCCCGTTGTCGAGGGCGCGATGGAAGCTGAACACCCGCGCGCGATCGGCGGGGTCGGCGGACGCCGCGAGGAGCGCATCGCGCGGCGCCGAGCGAAGCCCCTTGCCCACCCGGTCGATCACCCGGAGCCCCGCGACCATCCCCGCGGAGGTCGCGAGGGCGATCAGCGTGCGACTGAGACCGGCCAGCGCGTAACCGCCGACGATGAATGGCTTCTGTCGCCCCGACCGATCCCCGAGGCGCCCGGCTCCCAGCTTGAGGACCGCGGCGACGGCGTCGGCGGCACCCTCGATCACCGCGACCGAGACCGCGGTCCCGCCCAGGACCGTGGTCAGGAACAACGGCAACAACGGGACGATCATCTCCGATGCGGCGTCGTTGAGGAAGCTCACCGTGGAGATCACCAGGACGTTCCGCGTGAGCCACGGCGGGGCGCTAGGGATGGGTCGCGTCCTCGGTGAACTCGGGGGGCTCGACCTGGACGGTGGAGTGCACGATGCCGAAGTCGGTGCGCAGCGCCCGTTGGATGTCGGTCAGCAGCGGCCCGCACGCGGTGTGCCCCTCGGCCCGGACGTGGGCCGAGAGCGACACCTGACCGGAGGCGATGGTCCACACGTGCAGATCGTGCACGTCGGTGACCCCGGGGATGCTCCCCAACACCTTTCGCACGTCGCCGACGTTGATGTGCGGAGGGGCCCCTTCCATGAGGACCCGCACCGCTTCGTTCAGGAGCCCCTTTGCGCCCCACACCACCAACAGGGCGATGATCACCGACACGGCGGGGTCGGCCCAGGTCCACCCGGCCTGCCAGATCGCGAGGCCGGCGAGCATCGCGCCCACCGAGCCGATCGCGTCGGAGAGCAGGTGCAGCCAGGCGCCGCGCATGTTGAGGTCGCCGTTCCGGTCGCGGTGGAAGAGGGAGAGGCCGATCAGATTCACCACCAGCCCGCCGGTCGCGATGGCCAACACCGGGAGCCCGGCGACGGCAGGCGGATCGGCCAGGCGCTCCCAGGCCTCCCAGAGGATGCCGCCGGCGATGACGAGCAGGCCCGTCCCGTTGACGGTGGCCGCGAGCACCTCGGCCCGGTGGTAGCCGAAGGTGTGCTGCGGGCTGGGTGGGGTCCGCACGAGGCGGAGGGCGAAGAGGACCACAGCGAGGGCCGCGGCGTCGGACGACATGTGCCCGGCATCGGCGATCAGCGCCAGCGACCCGGACCACAGGCCCCCGCCGAGCTCGACCAGCATGTAGGCGAGCTGGATCACCAGCATCAGCAACACCCGCCGTTCGCGGGCGTCGGCCGGGAGGTGTTCGGGCACGTGCGCGTGTCCGCCACCGTGGCTGTGCCCGTGATCGTGGTCGTGGTCGTGTCCGGCGGGACCCATCCGGGCGCCTAACCCGCCGCGGTTCGGGTAGACTCGCCGGGATGCTCGCCCTGCTCCTCGCCTGTGCTCCGCCGCCCGAAGAGAGTCCCCCGTCCTTCTCCGAGGCGAGCGCGATGCTGCTCGCCGCGTTCGAGTCCGACGATCCGACCCCCCTCGCCCAGGCCCTCGCCGACTGGCTCGTCGTCAACGCCGACACCCAGGACGGCTTCGCCCTCGACCCCATCACCGCCGACGCGCTGGTCGACATGCAGCCGCAGCCCGAGGCCACGGACGTCTCGCGCCTGGTGGGCATCGGGGTGACCCATCGGGTGAGCGCGACCCTCGATCAGCACGCCGCCGTGGTCCCCGAGGCCGACCAGAGCTTCGCCGACCCGGCCACCTACAACGTGTGGACCCGGGAGCTCACCGAGGGCACCGCGAGCGGATTCGTGAGCGGAGGCGGGCTCCGTACCTACAACGAGATCGAGAAGGGAGGGCCGTTCGGGGTGGTCATCCCCTACCCCATGAAGAAGGACTACCGGTGGATCGAGCTCGAACAAGGGCCGACCTGCATGTTCCGGAGTTGGGAGACGGAGTCGGGGTACTCCGAGAACGGAAAGAACGGACTGGTCGCCGGTTTCACGGTGGAGCTGTGGGTTCCCGACCCGGGGGGCCTCATCTGGTACAACGCCAGTTGGGCCGAGCTGATCACCGAGATCGACGGGCTGGTGGATGACGACTACGTGGTGTCGGAGATCATCGCGGGCACGGTCGACTACATGGACGGCACCGATGCGCACGCGGCGGGGACCGACGGATAGCCAATCGATTAGCGTAGCGGCATGTGGTTCCTCCTCGTCGCCTGTACCCCCGCGCCCTCGGACGACTCCGCCGAGGTCGTCGCCGAGTTCGCCCCCCCCGACGCGTTGGGCCCCTGGTCCGCCGGCACCTACGAGGGCGTCGTGGCCGGTTCGACCGGGGTCGAACTGCCGGTCCAGGTCTGGTACCCGACCATGGAGACGGGCGCTGGGGCCACCTACGACGGCGTGCTCACCGGGATCGCGGTGGAGGATGCCGCCGCCGACTGTGGGCAATCGCGGCCGGTGTTGGTGTTCTCCCACGGGAGCGGCGGCGTGCGCTACCAGTCGCTCTTCCTCACCGAGTACCTCGCGACCCACGGGTGGGTGGTGGTCGCGCCGGACCACGTCGGCAACACCGTGTTCGACGACGGGGACGTCTCGCTCCTCGACCTCATCCTGCGCCGCCCGGCCGACATCAAGGACAGCTTCGACTGGCTGTTGACCGAGACCTCGGTGACCGGCTGCGTGGACCCGGAGGGCGGCTACGCCATGGCCGGTCATTCCTTCGGGGGGTTCACGACCCTCGCCATCACCGGCGCGGACATCGACCTCGCCGCGTCGGTGGCGTGGTGCGCTGACAACGGCGGCTGGTTGTGCGATGAGGTGGCCGACCTCGCTGAGCGTGAGGGTGGGGACGCGGTGATCGACCTCTCCGACCCGCGCGCCTGGGCGGGCATCGCGATGGCGCCGGCCGGCTACGAGGTGCTCTTGGGCGGGCTCCCGAGCGTCACGGCGCCGCAGTTGTTTCTGGGAGGCACACGGGACACGCTCACCCCGGTGGAGACCCAGGTGCGCCCGCTCTACACCGACTCGGGCGCCGACCCCCGCTACCTCGGGATCCTCACCGACGCGGGCCACTACACCTTCTCCGACGCCTGCGCGATGCTGCCGGTGTTCGACGACTGCGCGCCGCCGTACCTCGATCCCGCGGTCGCCCATCCCATCCTCGCCACGGTGTCGACGGCGTTCCTCGACGAGCAGCTCGGCTGGGACGCCTCGGCGTGGCTCCCGCCCGAGGAACCGCTGTTGAGCTGGGAGCGTCCGGACTAGAGCGGAACCTCGATCGACGCGTAGTCGCACGTGGGCTCGCACCCGGGGCCGTTCGGCTGCAGCTCCCGGTAGCTGAGGTCCCAGGTCTGGTCAACGCGCGGCACGTCGTTCGAGGTGATGGTGACGCGGACCTGCGCGAGGTCCGTGTCCGGCAGGTAGAGCCCTTCGACCGACTGCTGGTCGTCGGGCAGTTTGGTGCCGCTGATGGTGGCGAAGCCGGGGCCGGTGCACGCCTCGGTGCCGTCGAAGGGGAGGGTGCCGGTGCAGGTGGTCGTCTCTCCGCTGGGGAG
>JAYVAS010000004.1:0-1576 GCA_043750895.1 Pseudomonadota bacterium | reverse complement strand
GACGACGCCGACACCGCGGCCACGCCGGCCGGCACCGAGGCCTGCGACGACATCGACAACGACTGCTCAGGCTACGCCGACGACCTCCCGGAGTGCTGGAGCTGCACCTTGTCCGGGTCCTACTACCTCTGCACCGAGTCGCAGGACTGGAACACCGCCGCGGATGCCTGCGAGGGCATCGGCGCCACCCTGGCGGTGATCACGTCCTCCAGCGAGAACACGACGGTCTCCGACCTGGCGGTGAGCCCGACCTGGATCGGGGCGACCGACCAGGCCGAGGAAGGGGTGTGGATGGAGCCGGACGGCGTCACCACCGTCGGCTACGAGAACTGGACGTCGACCGAGCCCGACGGCGGCACCAGCGCGAACTGCGCGGTCATCAACGACAACGGACGTCGCGGCTCTTGGGGTGACGACGCCTGCACCGCCGGGCATCGCTTCGTGTGCGAGCTGTAGCGACCCCCCGGTAGACGTCAGACCCTGTCGCTCGACCCTTCCAGGGCGGTGAGCTTCGTGACCCCCGCCGTCGGGGCCTCGGCGACCGCGGCGGTGTCCTCGGCCTCGGGCTCCCCATGGCGAGCGAGGCGCTCGAACCAGGCGGCGGCGTCTCCGCTCCACGTGCCGCGTACCGGACGGTGAGAGCGGGACAGGCCGACCACGAAACCGGGCTGCTCCCGCTTCGAGTAGGCCGTGAGCATGGCGAAGGCTTCTTCGAGGCGGGGGCTCACGAAGGCGCAGTCGTCCTGGAGGTGGCGAAGCCGGGTGGTGCACAGCGCCACGACGCCGCGTCGCAGCTCACGGGGCAGCAGACCCCAGCGGCCCGAGTCACGAATGGCCGCGTGTACGCGATCGAGGTCCGCGGCTTGATCGGCAGCGGGGGCGAGGCCGCCCAGGATACGACGGAGCTGCTCGATCACCTCCTCGCTGTCGGGCACCGGGGTCGGCCGGGACGGCCGCACCACCACCTCGGTGGGCGGGTCCAGTCGCACCTCTCCACCCCGGCGCACCCAGCCCTGGACCAGGTGGAGCAGGCTCGACGCGACGTGCGCCCGGCGCGTCGCGATTTCCTCCCGCAGTTGAGGCGCCCGCGCGAGCTCGGCGTCGAGGCCCGCTGCCTGGTCGATGAGGTGGCGTACTTCCTCGGCGCGGCGCCGACCCTCCGTCTCGGCGTGGCTCACGGGGCGGGAGAAGAAGGGCTGGACGGCGTGTTCCATGGATTTGACCTCGCGAGCGAAAGTCTGTCGTAAATCTGAACATCGCGCAAGGTTTCAGACAACAAACTTCGACCGGGGTACCGCTGGATGAATGAACGTCCCGTGCGCACGTCTCACAGCTGAACGGAGACTCGCATGTACAAGACCGGCCTTTCCGCCTTCATCCTCGCGCTCTCTGCCGGCTGCACCGTTTACGCCACCGACGGCGCCCCGCCTCCCCCGCTGAACGCGCCCCCGTTGTTCACCTACGCCGACGCCGGCTGTTACCCCGACGACTACTACCGGGACTTCGTCTGGTACTTCGACGCCGACGTCGACGATCCCGATGGCGCGCTCGACGTCACCGAGGTCTACGCCGACGT
>JAYVAS010000003.1:0-2770 GCA_043750895.1 Pseudomonadota bacterium | reverse complement strand
TCCCGGCTCCCGAGCCCGTGGGCTTCGCGGAGGATCGCCGCCACCTCGACGCGCGCGTCGGCGATCTCGGCGCTGCTGGCCGCGCTGGCGAGGATCTGGGCGATGAATTGGCGCCCGGCGAGGCGGGTCTGCACCGTCGACGCCGGCACGACCGCGATGTCGTCCTGATCGCTCCCCTCGGCGGTGGGGCCCTTCCGGGCCAACAAGCCCACCACCTCGAGGGGGACGTCCCGCACGCGCACGGTCCGGCCCACCGTGTCCTCGTCGCCGAAGAGGGCCGTGGCCACGGTCACGCCCAGCGCGACCACCTTCTTCCGGCCCTTGAGGTCCTGGGCGTCGAGGACGCGCCCGCTGGAGGCGGGCCAGCCGCGGATCACGAAGTAGGTCTCGTCCACGCCGAGCACCTGGGTGCGCCAGTTGGCGTTGTCGGCGACGATGCGGGTGGGCGCGACGATGACGGGGGTGACCGCGGCCACGTGGTAGGCCTCCCGTCGGATCGCGTCGGCGTCGGTGATGGTCAGGCTGGCCTGAGAACCCGCCCCGGCGCTGGCGCCGGTGCGGTTGGCTGCGCCTGGGGTGATCACGATGAGGTCGGTGCCGAGGCTGGCGACGCGGCCGACCACCTCCCGTTTGGCGCCCTGGCCGATGGCCACCATCACCACCACCGACCCCACGCCGATCACCACCCCCAGCATGGTCAGCAGGGACCGCACCGCGTTGCGGCGCAGGCTGGTGGTCGCGGTGGTGAACAGGCGGCGGAGCGTCATCCGGGGGCGGCCTCGGCGAAGCGTCGGGCGGTGATGGGGTGGTCCTCGACGATGGCCCCGTCGCGAACGACCACCCGCCGGGTGCAGTGCTCCGCGACGTCCAACTCGTGGGTGACGATGATGAGGGTGTGGCCGTCGGCGTGGAGCGCCTGGAACAACGCGAGCACGTCCTCGGTGGTGGCCGAGTCGAGGTTCCCTGTGGGCTCGTCGGCGAGCAGGAGGCGCGGCTCGGTGACGAGGGCGCGCGCGATCGCCACCCGCTGCTGTTGACCGCCCGAGAGCTGGTTGGGGTGGTGGTGGAGCCGGTCGGCCAACCCCACCCGCAGCAGCGCGGCGCGCGCCCGGGCGGCGGGATCGGGGAAGCGGCCGGCGCGGTCGTAGAGCATCGGCAGCATGACGTTGTCGAGGGCGGAGGTCCGCGCCAGGAGGTTGAAGCCCTGGAAGACGAAGCCGAGGCGCTCGTTGCGCATCCGCGCCAGGGCGTCGTCGTCCAGCTCCTCGACCGCGACCCCGTCCAGGCGGTACGCCCCGCTGCTGGGGCGGTCCAGGCACCCCAGGACGTTGAGGAGGGTCGACTTCCCCGATCCCGAGGGGCCCATGATCGCGACCATCTCCCCGGTGTCGACGCGGAGGTCGACGCCGCGTAGCACCTGCACCGGCTGATCGCCGCTCGCGAAGGCGCGGGTGAGGCGGACGGTCTCGACTACCGGGGTCCCGGTGACGTGCATCAGAACCCGCCGCCCCGGAAGCCGTTACCGGTCGCCGGCGCGCCGAACGGGCTGGTGCCCCCGGCGTCGGCGGCCTCGGTGCCCACCACCACGACGAGCCCTTCCGTGACCTCCTCGCCGCTGACCTCGGTGCAGGTCGCGCCGCGGATCCCGGTGGTGACCGACACCGCGCGCAGCGCCCCCGCGTCCTCGACCCACAGGGTCCCTCCGGTGCGGTCCTTCGGGTCGCGTCCCCCCGGTCGACCGCGTTCGCCCGATGCGCCCGCCGACGCGGGCCGTCCGTTTCCTCCCGCCGCCGCTCCGGGGGGGCCGCCGTTCTCGGGCCGGTAGCGCAGCGCCGCGTTCGACACGCACAGCACGTCGTCGGCGGCCTGGACCTCGAACTCGACGGTGGCGGTCATCCCCGGGAGCAGGGTGCCGTCCGGGTTCTCGACCTCCACCACGACCGGGTAGGTCACGACGTTGTCGGCCGTGACGGCGTCGATGCGGACCTCGCCGACCTTGCCGGTGAACCGGCGCTCGGGCCAGGCCGCCACCGTGGCCGTGACCGCCTGGGCTGGGGCGATGCGCCCGATGTCCGCCTCGTCGACGTTGGCGATGACCCGGACCCGCGCCAGGTCGCCGACCAGCACGAAGAGGGTGGGGGCGGAGAAGCCGGCGTTGACCGTCTGCCCGACGTCGACGCTGCGGCGCACCACCGTCCCGTCGATGGGGGCGGTGATCGCGGTGTAGCCGAGGTTTCGCCGGGCGCGTCCCAACGCGACCTCCGCGGCCCGCACCTCGGCGGCGTCGACAGCGTGGGCCGCGCGCGCCGACTCCAGCTCCTGGTCGGTGGCGGCGGCGGACTGGTGCAGGCGCTCGATCCGGGCCAGATCCAAGGCGGAGCGACGGTCTTCGGCACGGGCCGAGGCGACGCGCGCTTCCGCGCCCGCCACGTCCGCCTCGGCGAGGGTGGCGTCGATGCGGGCGAGCACATCGCCCTGTTTCACGGTGTCGTTGAAGTCGGCGTAGAGGGCGGCGACGATCCCGCTCACCTGTGTGCCGACCTGCACGGTGGTGACCGCCTCGACCGTTCCGGTCGAGGACACGAGGGCGCGGACATCGGTGCGCGTGACGGGGACGGTGCGGTAGCGGGGAGGGGGGTCGCCTCCGACGGACCACTTCCAGGCGGCGGACCCGACGCCGGCGGCGAGGACGGTGGCCACGACGACCAGGACGGGGGTGCGGAGCTTCATCGCCGCCTCCGGTAGCCTGTATCCGCGACCCCCGCCGTCA
>JAYVAS010000002.1:0-13163 GCA_043750895.1 Pseudomonadota bacterium | reverse complement strand
GGACGAGCTCGTCGCTCGGCTCCAGGACACCCTCGGGGTCGAGGCGGTGGTGGTCCCGCACCTCGCGCAGGAGCATCGTCCGGAAGACGGGTGGCGGGCGCGGCCGGTGGGGGTCTCCGGGCCGCCGGCGCCGCCTCCCGTCAAACAAGACCCCGCGGCCGTCCACGAGCCGGTCGGCGAGGCGCGGCCACGGCCGGCGTTGTTGTTGCCCGCGCCCGAGGCGCTCCGGGTCGCGGCGGCGCCGTCCGGTCGCCCGCGCGCCCTCCACCTCGGGCACGACTGGGTGCCCCTCGCGGGGGTCGCCGGCCCCGAGCGGATCGTCGGGAGCTGGTGGAACGAGCGGGCCTACGCCCGAGACTACTGGCGGGTCGATCTGCCGGATGGTCGGCGCGCCTGGGTCTACCGGGAGTGCCTGGTGGATGGTGGCGAGGTCACCGCCGGCCGCTGGATGTTGCACGGCTGGTTCGACGGGCCGTCGGCAGATCCCCCTCCGCCCGCCGCCGAGGCGCCGGCGCCGGGGGTGTTGCAGTTTCCCGTCGGAGGTCGGGCCCCGGTGCGTTCCACGCCCGCCCCGCCGCGGGCGCGGAGCCGGAAGCCCGCTCCCCGCTACGCCGAGCTCGTGTGTCGCTCCAACTACTCCTTCTGCGAGGGGGCCTCGCACCCGCCGGAGCTGGTCGAGCGTGCCCACGCGCTCGGCCTCGACGCCCTGGCGCTCACCGATCGGGACGGCCTGTACGGCAACGTCCAGGCCCACCGCGCCGCCGCGGCGATCGGGCTCCCCCTGATCCACGGTTCCCTGCTCACCGTGCGTCTCGAGGACCGCTCGGTGCGCACCGCGGGCGGGCCTGCCGCGTCGGTGGTCGCGCTGGTCCAGGATCGGAAGGGCTGGGCCAGCCTGTGTCGTCTGCTCACCGCGGCGCGCATGGAGGGAGGCGACCTCGCCAGCTTTCGCCACCAGTCCCCGCCTCAGCCACCCGGTCGCGCCCCGGTCGCGCTCTTCGATCCGCCCCCCGCCGGTCAGATCCGCGCCGAGAAGGGGTGGGCCGAACTCCCGCTCGAGACCCTGGTGGCGGGCTCGGAAGGCCTGATCCTGCTCGCCCGCGGCGACTGGCCGGAGGGCGCGCTGCGTCGGGTTCGTGATCAGGTGGGCGACCGCCTCTACCGGGCCGTCAGCCGGCGCCTGACTCCGGGGGACGACGCCCGGATCGCCGCCCTCGCCGCCGGGCCGGTCCCCTGCGTGGCCACCAACGACGTCCTGCTCCACGACCCCGGTCGGCAGCGCCTCCAGGACGTACTCACCTGCATCCGGCTCGGCACCACCCTCGAGCGCGCGGGACGTCGGCTCCAGCCCAACGCCGAGCGGGTGCTGCTCTCCCCCGAGCGGATGTACGGCCGCTTCGCCGCCTCCCCCGACATGCTGTCCCGCACCCTCGAGGTGCGCGAGCGGTGCTACTTCTCCCTCGCCGAGCTCACCTATCGGTACCCGCGGGAGGTGGTGCCGGACGGCTACACCGGCATCCAGTGGCTCCGCGAGATGGTCCGGCGCGGGGCCCGCGAGCGCTACGGCGTCCGCATTCCCCCCAAGGTGCGTGACCAGCTCGAACACGAGCTGGGCATCATCGAACGGCTGGACTTCGCCACCTACTTCCTCACCGTCTCCGATGTGGTCCGGTTCGCGCGGGAGCGCGGCATCCTCTGCCAGGGGCGCGGGAGCGCCGCCAACTCGGCCGTCTGCTACGTCCTGGGCGTCACCTCGGTCGACCCCTCCCAGACCAACCTGCTGTTCGAGCGGTTCATCTCCGAGGAGCGCGGCGAGCCGCCCGACATCGACATCGACTTCGAGCACGAGCGCCGCGAGGAGGTCTTCGTCTACGTCTACGAGAAGTACGGGCGCGAGCGCGCGGCGATGGTCAACGAGGTCATCGCCTGGCGCGGGCGCATGGCCGTGCGGGACGTCGGCAAGGCGCTCGGCTACGGCCCGGATCAGGTGGAGCAGCTCTCCAAGACGCTCGACATGTGGGGGCGCGGCAAGCTCACGCCGGAGCGCCTGCGCGAAGCCGGGTTGGACCCGGAGGACCGCAACCTCGTCTTCCTGGGCGAGATGGTCGAAGGGATCCAGGGATTCCCGCGGCACACCTCCATCCACGTCGGCGGCTTCGTGATCTCGGATGGCCCGCTGGTGGACTGCGCGCCCATCGAGCCGGCCCGGCGGGATGGGCGCACCGTTCTCCAGTGGGACAAGAACGACGTGGACGACCTCAAGTTCGTGAAGGTGGACCTGCTCTCCCTGGGGATGCTCACCGCGATCCGGAAGTGTTTCGGGTTCCTCCGCAGCCACCACGGGCTCCACCTCGATCTGACCAACGTCCCGCGGGAGGACCCGGGGGTCTACGACATGCTGTGCCAGGCAGACTCGACGGGCGTGTTCCAGGTCGAGAGCCGGGCCCAACAGTCCATGTTGCCGCGCCTCAAGCCCCGGTCCTTCTACGATCTGGTGGTGGAGACGGCGATCGTGCGCCCCGGGCCGATCCAGGGCGGCATGGTGCACCCGTATCTGCGCCGGCGCAGCGGGGAGGAGCCGATCACCTACGCCGACGAACGCCTGCGCCCCATCCTGGCCCGGACGATGGGCGTGCCCATCTTCCAGGAGCAGGTCATGGCGATGGCGGTGGCGGTCGGGGGGTTCACCCCGGGAGAAGCGGACGCGCTCCGCCGCGCGATGGGCGCCTGGCGCAAACGGGGCGGCCTGGAGCAGATCAGCGGCCGGCTGTTGGCCGGGATGCAGGCCAACGGCATCTCCCCCGAGTTCGCCGAACAGATCCAGAAGCAGATCCAGGGCTTCGCGGAGTACGGCTTTCCCGAGTCTCACGCCGCGTCCTTCGCACACCTGGTCTACGTCTCGGCGTGGATGCGCTGCCATTACCCGGCGGCGTTCTGCGCCGCGCTCATCAACTCCCAGCCCATGGGGTTCTACGCTCCCCGCTCCCTGCTGGCCGACGCGCAGCGGCATGGCGTCGAGGTGCGGGAGATCGACATCCGATGGTCGGATTGGGATTGCACGCTCGAGGAGGGCCTTGACGGTCCCGCGATCCGCGTCGGTCTCCGGCTGGTGAAGGGGCTCCGGGAGGAGGACGGGCGCGCCTTCGTCCGCGATCGCGCGCGGGGGCCGTACACGAGCATCCCCGACTTCGCCCGGCGTACGGGCGCTTCCCGGGCAGTCCTCCAGAAGCTGGCCCGCGCCGATGTGCTGCGGGGGCTCCCCGTGGCCCCGCCGTCGCCGGTGGATGCGCACGACTCCACCCGAGCCCGGCCGCCGTCCGCCGGCCGTCGGGACGCCGCGTGGGCCGTGGAGGGCCTCTGGCCGGGGATGTTCGCCGGGCTGGGGCGGCGGGACGAGGCGGTCACGCTCCCGCGGCCGACCCCCGGCGAAGACGTGCAGGCGGACTACGCGGCCACTGGCCTCTCGTTGCGGGCCCACCCCGTCGGGCTGGTCCGCAAAGCGCTCGACCGCGCCGGGGTCACGCCGCTCTCCCGGCTGATCGAGCAGCCCACCGGGCAGGTGGTGCGGATCGCGGGGATGGTGTCGCACCGTCAGCGGCCGGACACCGCCTCCGGGGTGGTGTTCATGACGTTGGAGGACGAGACAGCCACAGTCAACGTGGTGGTCTGGCCCAAGGTGTTCGAGCGGCAGCACAAGGTGATCCGCGGTGAGCGGCTGGTGCGCATCGCCGGGAAGGTGGAGCGGGACGGGGACACGCTGAACGTCATCGCCTGGAGGTTCTGGCCGCTCACCATCGCGCCCGATGTCCTCGCGTCAAGCCGGGATTTCCGATGACCGCGGGCCGCTCGACGTCCGTTCCCGCCTGGTCCAGGCTCGACCGCCCGGTCGCGTGGATGTGGGCTACAGTGCAGGTGGGTACCGCCATGCGCCTCCTGTTGCTTCTCCTGCTATGCGTCGGCTGTCCGTCACCAGGTCCGGACACGAACCCCGTGGTCGACACCGACGCCGACACGGATGCGGACGCCGACACGGACGCCGACACGGACACCGACGCCGACAGCGACACCGGTCTCCCCGAAGGCGCGGACTGCACGCCTTCGAAGGGGGGATGTGCGGAGGGGCTCGGTTGCTGCACCACCTGCTGTCAGCCGGACGCCACGCCGGAATGCACCCCACTCGACGTAGACGGCGCCTGTCCGCTCCCCGACCTGATCGACGACCCGGCGCGCACGGAGGCCTCGCTCTTCATCGAGATGGCGTACTTCGAAGCCGACGACTGCGCGATCGTCGAGGGGTGCGTGGACGCCCCGGGGTGGCGCCGGCTCCTCCGGTTCGACACGGTCACGCCCAACATCGGCACCGCCGACCTGAAGTTCGGCAACCCCGAGGGCAACCCGCTCTTCGCGTACTCGGAGTGCCACGATCACCTGCACTTCGACGGCTACATGCGCTTCCAGCTCCTCGGGGAGGACGGCTCGGTCAGCGCCCAGGGCCACAAGCAGGCCTTCTGCCTGATGGACTACGAGCGCGTGTCCGACGACGCGTCGGCGCGCCCCATCTACACGTGCGACTATCAGGGCATCTCGCCCGGCTGGGCCGACACCTACGGCGCCTACCTGGACTGCCAGTGGATCGACATCACCGACGTCCCGGGCGGTCGGTACACGATCGAGTCCACGCTGAACCCCGACCTGATCATCCCCGAGAAGGACTACAGCAACAACGTGAGCCAGGTGGGGGTCGACATCCCCGATCAGACCTCGCCCACCAGCCCGCTCGACCCCTGCCCCGACCTCTACGAGGGGGAGACCCGGGACTGCGGCTGGGCGCTGGCCGGTTCGTTCACGTGTACGCCTGGAGATGCCGTCAGCTACGGGTGTGTGCAGGGGTGTGACGGCGCCGAGTACTGCATCGGGGACCCGATCATGCGCGTCTGCGAGGGCACGGACGTCGCCTGCGACTATGCGGACTCGTTGGGCAACGACGACGACGAGCGGGGCTGTGATCATTGTCCGGTGGTGGCGGTGACCTGCCCGACCAGCGGGACGGTAACGGTGCTCACCGGCGAGTACGCGTCCACCGACGGTCCGGCGACCTGTGAGGCCGAACAGCGCTGATCGTAAGTCGGCGCCACGCGCCGCTCGGTGGTGTCGCCCGTCCCCGCCGGATAGACCGGCGGCATGCTGATCATTCTGTTCGCGGCGTGCAACTGGGGTTCGACGCCCGCGGAGCCGACCGCTCCCGTCCCTGCCGTGGCGGTGACCCCGCCCGAGGCGGTGCCAGCCCTCCCCGGTCCCGTCCGGGTTGGCGTGGCCGAGGTCAGCACCCCGCCGGAGATCCTCCGTGCCGCGGCGGTCTCTGATCGCTCCGCGCCCGGCTTCGTGGACGTGACCTTCGATGCGGATCGGATCGACTTCACCGCGATGGGCGCTCGGCTGGACGGGTGGGGGCTACGTCGGACCGACGGGGACGGTTCAAGCTGGCGGGTGGAGGCCGCCGAGGGCGGGGATCTGCTGCTCCCGCGCCTGGTCAACGCGCCCGGGGTCGCGGACGCCCGCGTGGCGGTCACCCGCGGGGTGCTCCCGTCCGGTGCGGTTCGGGAAGGAAGTGAGACCTACGATGGGCGGGTCCATACCTGGTCCATCGGGGAGAGCGGCCTCAAGGAGAGCCTCTCGGGTGGCGCCGCGCCCGGACTGGCCCTCCCCAGCGCGCTGCCGGCGGGGGTCCGGAGCTGCCTGGAGCCGGTGTTCGATGATCTGAAGGTGGGGATTTCGGCCGGCGTCGGCTGGGAACGGGCGTTGTCGACGCGGCCCAACGCATGGGTGGCGGTGCTCGAGGACTACGGTCCCTGCGCGGCGCGTGGATACGTCGTGCTCGCGCGGGACGCGGCCCCGGATGGGCTCACGGTCGGGGGCCGACCGGTGCACGAGGCAGATGACGCCTTCCTCTACGAGCTCACGGTGCGCTGGCTCGGCGTCCGGCGTTCGGAGTTCGATCCCGCCGTGATGGCCGCGGTGGCCAGCCTGGCCGAGGCGCCCGACGCGGTGCTCGCCCGGGCGGTCCGAGACGTGGCGCCCTCCGGGGTGCAGCTGCAGCTGCTCGATGCGTTCGGCAACCGGAACGCCGAAGGCGCCCTGGCCCTGGCCGGTGGCTCCGACTCCCCGGTGCTGCGCGCTGCGGCGATCGCCCAGGATGAGGAGCTCAGGCAGGCGGTCATCGTCGATGCCAAGGCGCCGGCCTCGGCCCTCTATGCGGCGCTCGCCATCTGGCGCCCGGGACCCCAGGACTCGCCGGATCTGCTCACCCGTTTCCTCCAGAGCCCCGACCCCGGGGTCCGGGCCCGCGCGTGGCAGGCGCGCATGGAATCCTCGGAGGGGCTCTGCCGGCATCAGCTCTCGGCGGCTGCCGATGTCCCCGCGCTGGCGCGGGTGTACGAGGACTGCCCGCAGCTCGAGGTGCGCGAAGCGGCATTGGAGCGGCTCCAGAAGCAGGATCCCGCGCGCGCCCTCGCGCTGTTGACGGCCACCCTGCAAGTCCCGGAGACGGAGGCGTCCGGGATCGCGGCGGTCGTGGCGGCGCGCCGTCTGGACCGCATGGACTTGCTCGCCCAGCTGGTGGAGCGGACCTCGGTGAGCCGGGGGGTCCGCGGCCTCGCCCTGGCCGAGCTCGAGAAGGCGAACGCGACCCGGTTCCCGGCGCTGAACGAGGCCCATGGGGCGTACCTCGGCGCCGCGACGCCGGCCGACCCCGGTGCGGCGACGGCCCAGGACGAAGAGTGATCGGTACGCCTGGCGACGTGGGGCTGCCGGCGTGACGCCTTACTGGTTGGACGGTGCCGGACCGCTGGCGCCCGCGTTGGCCGGGGAAGTCCACGGCGACGTGATCGTGGTCGGCGCCGGGCTGTGCGGGGCGGCGGCGGCCATGGCGGCTGCGGAGGCCGGGCTCAGCGTCGTGTGGATCGAGGGGCGCGGGGTCTCCACCGGCGCGTCGGGACGGAACGCCGGGTTCATCCTGCAAGGCACCGCCGAGCGCTACGCCCGGGCCGCGTCGATGATGGGCCGGGCGCGCGCGCGCGCGGTGCACGCGCTGAGCCTCGAGAACCACGCCCAGATGGCCGCGGCGATCACCCGGTACGAGATCGCGTGCGGCTACCAACGCCGGGGTTCCTTGCAGCTCGCGGGAAGCGAGGCGGAAGAGGCGGAGCTCCTCGAATCGGCGGCGTTGCTGGTGGAGGACGGCTTCGCCGCCACGGTGCTCACCGGGGCCGACCTCGCGGCCTGCTACCACGAGGCCGGGTTCCGCATCGGCGTGCACCTCCCAGCGGACGGCGAGCTCCAACCCGCGGCCTTCGTCCGGGGCCTCGCGGTGGCGGCGATGGCGCGCGGGGTCCGGCTCTACGAGCAGAGCCCGATCCTGCGGATCGACGCGCCGTCGGCTGGCGAGGCCCACGTCCACACCGCGAACGGGGTCGCCCACGCGAGCCTGGTCCTGGTCTGCACCAACGCGGCGGCTGGGCAACTCCTCCCGTTCTTCAAGGACAAGGTGGATCCGGTGCGGGGGCAGATGCTGGCCACGGCACCCGCCCCACCGCTGTTCTCGTGTCCGGTCTACGCGGACCATGGCTTCGACTACTGGCGCCAGGACGAGCACGGGCGAATCGCGCTCGGGGGCTGGCGAAACCTCGACCCCGACAACGAGCGGGGGATGGACGAGGTCCTGCACGAAGGTATCCAAGCCCGGATGACCGCGTTTCTACACCGTTTTCCCGCCCTCCGCGACGTGCCGGTCACCCACCGCTGGTCGGGGACGATGGGCTTCTCCCGGGACGGCCTACCCATCTGCGGCGGGGTGCCCGGGTTTCCCGGCGCGCTCGCTGCCGTCGGCTTCACCGGGCACGGCTTCGGCTTTGCCTACCTCGCCGGACAGGCCCTGGTGCAGCTCGTCATGGAGGGGCGGTCGGACTTCGTCGACGCCTTCTCCTCGCGTCGTTTCCTGGCCTGAGGCCGAGGGCTACTTCGGTGCCGGGTGGACGGGACCGCCTTCCCCGCCCGCCGGAACCTGGCCGGGCTGCATGGCCCCGCCCTGCATCGGCGGCTGCATGGCCCCACCCTGCATCCCCGGCTGCTTCTGGCCGCCTTCCATTCCGGGCTGCATGGCGCCGCCCATCTGACCCTCGGCGCCGGTGAGCGGCGGGTTGGTCGGACCGGTGGGAGCGTTGGGGTCGATGGCGAACGGGTTCTTCGCGCCGTCCATCGGCACGAGCTTCAGGTCGGCGAGAGCCGCGTCTCCGACGGCAAGGTTCTCGACGAGGGCGCTCGGCTCGGTGGCGTCAGGGCCGTTGCCCGTCGCGTCCACGAAGGCCAGCAGGTTCACGGCGCCGAGGTTCTTGGGAAGCTCCACTTCCCAGGGGCCCTGCGCGTCGAGGGTGAGCGCGTGGAGGATCTCCGGCTTGTTCTCCCCCGACGGGCGGAAGATGTCGACCCGGAGCTTGCCCGTGGCCGTCCCGGTGTAGGTGAAGGTGCCGGACACCTTGACGCCTTCGCCGGGCTTGACCGTGAGCACCGGCATCGGCGCGCCGTTCGGGTCCCCCGCGGTGGCGGCGCCCATCCCGGCCCCGCCCATCTGACCCCCGCCCATCTGACCCCCGCCCATCTGGCCCCCGCTCATCTGGTTCGGATCGACGCCCTTTCCGGCGTCGAACGGACGCTCCGGATCGGGGCAGGCGGCGAGGATCAGGACGAATGGAACCGAGTACCGGAGCAAATGGCCTCCCAAGGCGATGCCGGCACTTATATCTCACCCCGGACGCCGACGAGAGGGAGGAACCCGGGGCCGCGTACGGGTTCGACCTGATCGTAGTCGTAGGACCACGCCTGGTACATCACGTTCGAGCCCTTCGGGACGTACCAGAGCTCGGCGTAGGGCGTGATGCTCACCGTGCGGAGCTCGAATCGCTTTTCGACGTGCGCGTCCACCTTCTGGTAGGTCGGCAGGCGCGCGCTGTTCGTGGCCCCGTAGACCGGAAGGTACCGGTCGCTGGTCGCTTCGTAGAGCCCGTCGACGACCGGCGTGTAGGGCAATCCGGCCGACGCGCGGTAACGGAGGCCCACGTTCCACGTCGGCACCACCGTCCAGCTCCCGACCAGGTTGACCGCGAAGGGCTGATCGAAGTCGGAGGGCGCGGTGGTGGCGTCGACCGTGCGGGTGGACCGGGAGAGGTCCACCGACGCGCTGGCGAAGAAGACCTCGCGCAGCCGGTAGCGGCTGGTCACGGAGATCCCCTGCGCGCGGCCGCTCACGCCGTCCACGGGCGCTACGCCCGGCTCGGCCACGATGAGGTTCTCGAGCCAACGCGCCCAGCCATCCACCCCGACCTCCAGGCGGCCGGCGATGGCCTGGTCGAAGCCGAACGCCACCTGCTGGGACCGGATGGGCGCCGCGTCGGGGAGGCCGAGCACGGCCGAGTACATCGCGACGTCGGGGAACTGCGAATAGAGTCCGGCCGACGCACGGAGTTGGGTGTCGTCGACGATGTGCCAGTGTACGCCGAGCCGCGGGTCGACGACGACGGTGTCGGCGAGGGAGTCCCCGTCGACGCGCACCCCGGGCAGGAAGCGGACCGGGCCGACCGTGAGGCGGGGCTCCACGTAGAGGCCACCCGTGATGCGGTCGAGGGTCTCCGTCGTGGAGAAGCCCCGCCCGAGCAGCGGGGCTTCTTCGACTACCTCGGGCCAGGCCTGGCTGGTGGAGACGTCGAGCTCCGTGCGCGCGATCCGGAGCTCGCCGCCGCCGGCGAGCGTGAGCCAGGGCCGGAGGGTGACGACGGCGTCTTCGCGGAGGTAGCCGATGTCCGCGCCGGTGTGGGCGTACGCGGCGGGGAGATCGCCGTCCCGGCGGTGATGGGTGTAGGAGACGTTGCCGACCAGGGAGCCTTCCGTGGTCCGCGTCGCGTGCTGGAACGCGACCACCTCGAAGGACTGGCGGTAGCTGAACACCGGGTTCTCGGACTGCTCCCACGGGTCGAGCAGGGTGGGTTCGCCGGCGTACCGATCGTAGGCGTCCCCGGCCCCGAAGGTCATGAGGCCGAGCTGCGTGTGCCCCTTCGCCCGCTCGACCCTCCCGAACCAGTCGTGGAAGGTGGGGAAGAGGGTGTACTGCAGAGAGCTCGAGCGGATCAAGTCGAGGTAGCTGCGGCGGCCGCTCGCGCGCACCGTCCAGTCCGCTCCGATCGGGATCTCGGCCGATGCACCCCCCATGATGAGGTTGAAGTTCACCGATCCGTGGGGGCGCTTGGGGTGGGCCCAGGTGCTGCGGGTGTCCACGATGGCGCCCACGGCGTTGCCGAACCCGCTGCCGAAGGTGGACGGGTAGAGGGTGAGGTCCTCCAGCATCCGGGTGTGAAACACGGAACTATACTGGTTGTAATGGTATAGATACGGAATCTCCACCCCGTCGAGGAAGAAACGATTGTCTCCCGGCTCGCCCCCGCGGACCGCGATGTCGCCGGCGGTAGGGGAGAACTCGGGCGTCTGGGTCACGCTGGGCAAGGACTGGAGGAGCCGGATCGGATCCTCGTGGGTGCCCGGCGTCTCCAGCACGCGCTCCCGATCGAGGTGCTGCACGCTGACGCTGGCGCTGTCACGGCGGGCCTCGACGACCACGATCGAGTCGCCGTCTCCCCGCCGGAGGTAGACCTTCCACGGACCCTCGACCGGAGCGACCTCCGTGAGCGGCTGGTAGCCGCCCGCCAGGAAGTCCACAGGCGTCCCAGGCGCGACATCCAGCGTGAACCGACCGTCCGCGTCGGCGAGGACCTCGGTTTCCCCCATCCGGAGGGTCACCTCGGCCACCGGGTCCCCGGTGCCACGTTGAAAGACCCGCCCTTCGATGACGGCGGCGCTGGCGAGGCCGATCCAGACGATCATCGGACCACCTCCCCGCGCACCACGAGGCGCGCGCCCACCACATCGTCGCGCCCGCACCACCCTTCGGCGAGGGTGTCGAAGTCGAAGGGGGTGGCGGCCGGGAGCCCACACGCCGCCTCGGCCAGGCTGCTGTCGTCCACCGGGCTGACGTCGGTGAGGGCGATGCCGGCCGCGTCGTCAGTGGCGACCGGAGTCACCGCCCACAGCCCGTCGCCCGGTTCGGCGTCGACCGGGAACACCCGCCCGCCCACGAGCAGGCGGCTGCCGAGCACCGCCACGGCGGCGTCGAGGGTGAGCCAGCTGTTGCCTCCGGCCCCGTCGAAGGTGAGGGCGACGACACTCTGCACCCCCCCGTCGAGCATCACCGTGCTCTCGATCTCGTTGTCGTCGAGCACCGCGGTGCCGGCAAACCAGTCGGTGGTGGTGGCGTCCAGCTCGGCGAAGTCTCCCGCCGTCGACATCCAGTGCGTCGTGGTGTCGGGCTCCCGCACCGAGAGCGCGAGCCTCAGCCCATCGCCCGGGGCGACCGGAGCGTCGACGCCGACGGCGATCGCGGCCCGCTCGTCGATGGGGGTGACGATGTCGTCGATGGTGAGGGGGACCGTCGCCCGCGTCCACGACGACACCACGGGCGGGACCGGGTCCGCCGCGAGCCGGTAGATCCCGGACTCGGTGGAGACGCCGTCGGTCGCGACCACCTCGATGTCCACCGGGGTGGTGACCGGGAGGGTCGCGGTAGGGCCGGTCGCGGTGGCGCTCCCGGCGGTCCAGGTGACCTCGGGGGGCGCGAGGTGCCACATCCCGAGGCCGCTGTACACGAATGCGCGCACGGCGAGCCCCGTGTCCACGGGCGTGGCCTGCACCGCGACGAGGCGGAAGCCGGCGAGGTCGTGTCGATCCTCCGGAAAGGGATCCTGACAGGCGACGAGGAGCAGCAGCAGCGGGGAGGACAGCACAGGGTCGCGGTTATCGGTAGTCTGCGACCCGAACGGGCCCCAACGTCAACGGCAGGTCAACAGGGCTCGTTGTGGCGACGGCGGGGGCCGCGGCGATAGGCCAATCCGGCGCTCCAAGGTGCCCGCCTGAACCCCCTGCTCCGCCTCGCGCGGGCCCTGAACGACATCCCCACCGCCGAGGAGAATGTTCCTGTTCTACACGAGGGAGTGTGTGGCAAGCTAAAGAAAGGTGACACCTTTCGGGTGGTGACATGGAACCTCCAGTACGCCGCCACGCGCCGTCATCACTTCTTCTACGATGGCGGGAACGCCGTCCGCGTGCCCGCGGCGGACGTGGCCGAGGCCCTCGCCGGCATCGTGGGGGTGCTCAGCCGCCTCGACCCCGACGTCGCCCTGCTCCAGGAGGTCGATCGCCGCTCCCGTCGCACCGGCTATGTCGACCAACTCACGGCTATTCAGAATGGTTTTCCCCGTCCCGCCCGCGCCACCTGCGTGGTCCATCGCTCAGCCTGGGTCCCCCACCCACCCGGCGATCACCTGGGGCCGATCGACCTTCAACAGGCGATCCTCTCCCGCGTGCCGCTCACCCGCGCCTGTCGGTATGCGCTCCCCGGGCTTCGGGAGCCCGCGGTGCGGCAGGCCTTCAACCTGCATCGGGCCCTGCTCGTCGCCGACTCCCCGGGGCCCGCCCTCGCCACCACCCATCTCTCCGCGTTCAGTCGCGGTGACGGGACCCTGCCGGCGCAGGTGGCGCGGATCTCCGCCTGGATCGACGGCATGGGCGCGCGCCCGTGGGTGCTGGGCGGCGACTTCAACCTGCTGCCCCCGGACGACGATCCGGGCCGGCTCGGCAAGGAAGCGGCCGAGTACGTCGATCGGCCGTCTCCGCTGCTCCCGCTCCTCGCCCGCGGTCGGTCGGTGCTCCCGCTCGATCGCCTGACCGCTCCTGAGTCCGCCACCTACCTCCCGCCTGGGGCGGACACCCCCGACCGGGTGCTCGACTGGATCTTCGTCTCCCCGGGCATCCAGGTGGTGCGTGCCTGGGTGGAGCCCATTCCGGCCTGGCTTTCGGATCATCGCCCGATTGTGGCCGACCTTCTTTGGGACTTCTGACCCACGGAGTGGTAGCATCGGCGCATGTCCGAACCGGTCCCGTCAGGCGACACCGGGGCGTCTATCGAGGCCGAGGACCGGCTGTTCGGTCACACACCGCAGGGGCAGGCGGCGAGTCGGTTGTTGGTGGCGCTGGCGCGGGCCGCGCGGTCCTTCCTGCTCTACGAT
>JAYVAS010000001.1:0-10264 GCA_043750895.1 Pseudomonadota bacterium | reverse complement strand
CCGCCGTGGTGGTCTTCCTCCCCGCCCTCTACACGATGGGCAGCCTCGGCGAGCAGCAGGGCGGGATGGACACCACCCTCTTCTCCCTGATCCACTTCGGCGAGGTGGACATGCGGCTCATCGACCTGCTCGAGGAGCGGGACGCCGGCGGCGCGATGATCGAAGGCGTCATCGGTCTGACGCCGCTGGTGGTGGCGTTCGCCCTCCTGGGGGCGCTCGGTCACCCGGCGCGGCGCTGGGCGGCACCGCTGATCTGGACGGTGGTGGGCGGCCTGCTCGCGATGGGTCCCATCCTGGTGTGGATGGGTGACGCGCCGCTCCCGGGCCCCTTTGCGCTGGTGCCCTCGCTCCCGGTGCTTCGACGGCTCTGGTGGCCCGACCGGGCCCTGCTCCTGGTGGTCCCCGCCGTCGCCCTCCTCGCGGCCGGCGGGGTCGACCGCATCGTGCAGGCCCTGCACAGCCCGTCTCCCCGCCTCCCCGCCATCCTCACCGGCCTCCTCTCGACGGCGCTGATCGCCGAGGCCTGGCTCGCCCTCCCCACCGTGCCGCTGCCCGTGACCTCCTCGGTGCCCTCAGCCGGCGCCGAGGCCCTCGCCGCGGGCACCGGCCCGGTGTTGGTCCTGCCCCAGGCCGGCGGGCCCTACCTGCTCAACCGGACCCTCCTGCTCGACCAGATGTTCCACGGACGCCCCCTGGTCAACGGGCTGATGCCCCCCGACGGCACCACCGCCCCCCAGGCCTACCGGAACTTCTCCGCGGGCACGGGCATGGCGCACCTGTACAGCTGCGCCACCACCTTCGGCACCTTCACGGGCGACGCCGCCGCGGCCGTCCTCCCGCTCCGCCGGGCCGGCATCCGCGAGGTGTACGTGGACCTGGCGGTCCTTTCCGGCAGCGCGGCCGGCTCCGGTGCCTACGTCAACTGCGTGCGATCGCTGCTCGGCGCGCCGAGCGCGGCGCGCGGGCCCTACCAGGTGTGGACCCTGGCCCCCGCCGCCGACTGACTCCGCCCCGGGCGGATCACCAGCTCAGCGCCGCGAAGGCCTCCTGGCGCGAGCGCATCGTGGATTCCACCAGCGGCACGCCGTAGAGCTCGATGCGCTCCCCACCGTCCACGGAGCTCGCCAGGGGGGCGCCGAACACGGCGACGAGGGCGGCGGTGAGCCGCGCCCGGTCGGACGGGACGAACAGGCCGGGGTGGAAGGCGACTGCGCCCACCCCGAGCTCCCCGAGGGTCTGTGCCGTCCCCGGCGTCTCCTCCGAGAGGGCCTGTATCAGCCAGCCGGTCACCCGCGGGCGCGGGCCCGCTTCGGCGCCGGTGCCGAGGCACTGGCTCAAGATCGGGCGGTCGTGGTCCACCTGATAGGCGCAGGTGAGGTTGTTCATGAGCAGGTCGAGGTCCCCCACCTGACCCATGAAGGTCGGCACCAGGTCGAGCACGGCGAGCCCCTCCGGTGCCGCCCGGTAGGCGGAGGGCACCGCGAACGGAACCCGCGCGCCGCGCGCCCACACCGAGGTCTGCACCAGGGGATCGAGGAAGGCAAATCCCACCAACACCAGCGCCGCCCGCGGTCGACGCCGGGCGATGCGGGACGCCGCCACCGCCGCCAGGCCTCCCAGTCCCAGCGCCGCGAGGGCCATGAGCCGCGCCGGAAAGCGGAAGAAGGTGGCGGGGGCGAAGTCTCCCAACGGGTAGAGCAGGCCGGGGACGATCGTGCGTCCTTGCGACAGGACCAGCAGGTAGGGGCCGAAGCTCAGCAGGAGGGCCACGACTCCGGCGACGCCCACGGTGCGCCACCCGCCGGTACCCCGCAGCAGCCAGGGTGAGAACGCGACCAGGGCGAGGACGGTGAAGCCCAGGGAGGGCGTGATGCTGTGCCCGAAGAGGTCCCCGGTGGCCGTCCAGCCGGCGAGCGTGTCGAAATGCGTCGAGCCCGCGTCCATGACCACCCGGATGGCGGGCCGGATCTCGGGCCGATCGAGGCGTTCGGCGGCCCCACCGGTCGAGAACACGGCGGTGTAGAGCAGACCGCCGACGCCGGCCACCATGCCGAAGGCCCCGGCGACCCGGAGGTCGACCGCGCGACGGACCACGGCGGCGCCGGCGAGGACGATAACCAGGAGGGTGGCCGCGATGCCGGTGTACGCGCTGGTCAGCAGGCACAGGACCCACCACACCCCGGCCCACGCGCCGTCGCGGGGGGTTCCGCCACCCCGGCTGGCGTCGAGCCCCTTCCACGCGAGGAGCGGCAGCCAGGGCTGGAACATGGTGTAGACGTGGCCCTCGAGGAGCGCGGTGGCGACGAGGCCCGAGTAGGCGAAGGCGGCGCCGGCGATGAGGGAGGCGGGCCAGGACGCCCCGAGCGCGCGCGCGGCCATCCGCTCCGCGGCCCACGCCGACACCGCGGGACCGACCAGGACGCAGAGCGCGATGGGGACGAAGGGGCCCACCAGGGGGGTGAGCACCCGGGCGAGGAAGAGCAGCACGAAGCTGTCCGCGCGGACGAGTGACTCGCCCAGGGGCCAGGCAGACGCTGGGCTGGTGAGCGTGAGGTCCAGGCCGGGCGCGGCGTGCACCAGCCACGCGAGGCTGTACATGTCGAACTGCGGCGAGAGATGCATCCGAAGCGGCGACAGCGCCAGCGGCCAGGAGAACGCGATCGACAGCAGGAGGTAGCTCACCACCGTCACGAGGTTTCTGCGGAAGGCCATCGGGGACACGCCGCGGGATGCTACCGCAGTCGGCGGCGCCACAGGGGGCCCCTCACTGGGTCGGGCTACAGGAGACCGTCGGATACTGGGCGACGATGTCGGCGAGGTAGGCGTCCAGTGGCGTGGCAAGCGCCTCCAGGTCGGCGTTCCCGTAGATCGGCAGGGGCAAGAGCATCGCCGGGTCGGACTCCAGGTCGTAGCCGGCGTACCGCGTGCGGTAACAGTCGTAGTTGACCGCGTAGCGGCCGTTGGTGGCGCCGAGCGCGTCGAGCCCGGGCTCCGCCGTCTTGTTGGCGTAGACGTCGAAGAGCACGTGGTCCTGGCACTCCTCGGGGACGACGCCCCCGTCGAGGCCCTCCGGTGCGGCGACCCCGAGGCCCGCCAGCACGGTCGGCATGAGGCTCGTATTCGAGCTCAGGCACGCCTCGGGGGTGGGATCGAGGCGCGGATGCCACATCAGCAGGGGGAGCGCGACCAGCTCGTCGCGGACGTTTCCGCCGTGGCCGACCTGACCGTCGGCGCCGTCACCGAGGGTCTCCCCGTGATCGGCGGTGAACACGACGAGGGTGTCGTCGAGCCGCCCGGACGCCTCCAGGCTGGTCAGGAGCTCGGTCAGCCCGGCGTCGAGGCTGAGAATCTGTTCGTCGTAGAGGTCGAACAGGGTCTGCTGGAGCGCAGGGCGCTCGGACTCGGTGGCCGCCATCCACGCCTCGGCGAACGCACGCTCGGCGTCGTCCCCTTCCAGCGCCTGGGCGAGCGCGTCGCCCGAGCTCCAGGTCCCGCGGAACGCGGGGAGCTCCCCGTAGGGGAGATGCGCGTCCATCGGCTGCAGCCAGACGAAGAACCGCTGATCAGCCGGGACGGTCTCGAGCCAGTCGGTGGCCTTCTGCGCGATGCCCGAGAGGTAGACGGTCTCGTAGTCGTCCTGAAAGAACGCGGTGTCCCAGCCGGTCTCGAACCCACCTTCATCCAGGATGGAGTTGGAGGAGAAGAAGCCGGTGGCGAAGCCCTCCGCGCCCAGGACCGAAGGCAGCCCTCCGGCGGTGAAGGGCTCGGCGATGGCGCTCGCCTCGTCCACCCGCACCGCGCCGTGGTGCTCGGGGATGAGCCCGGTGAGCGCGCTGGCCGTGGACGGCACCGTCCAGGAGGTGGTGCCGTAGGCCCCGTCGATCCGTTTCCAGTCCCGGGTGGCCATCCCCGGCATGGTGTCGCGATCGTAACCGTAGGCCTGGAGGTGATCCCGCCGCAAGGTGTCGGCGTGGACGACGATGAGGTTGCGGGCCCCGAGGGACCGGATGTCCCCGACGTCCGTGGACGCGGTGTCGGTGACCGTGGCCGAGTCATCCCCCGGGAGCGTACCGTCGCCCTTGTCCGCGCATGCGGTCAATCCCGGAGCCATCAACAGTGGAAACCACATCCATTCACCGAATCGTCCCCCATCATGCCTCGGCGACCCGAACCCGGATCGTACGAAATATGCAAAAAATCAAGCGTCGGGCGCGGCGCCGGAAGACCCGTCAGGACGGTGGCCTTCACTGCCGTCGCGCCAACGCCGCCGCAGCCGCGCTCGCACCAGCCACGCGCCCGCCGTAGTAGCAGGCGCACACGCTCCCGGAGAAGAGCCCGTGGGCGCCTCCGCCGAGCACCATCCCCGCCACCTCCCCCGCCGCGTACAGCCCCGGGATCGCGGCGCCGTCGGGCCCGAGCACCTCGCCGGTGACCGCCGTGTCCACCCCGCCGAAGACCTTCCCCACCGCCGGGCGGATGCGCACCGCGTACCAGGAGTCCCCGGTGTAGGTGGGCCCGTAGCGGGCGTCCCGCCCGAACGCATCGACCGCGGCGGAGTCCACCGCGGTGGTCCACGCACCCAGGGTACGCCGGAGGCCATCGGCGTCGATTCCCGCCGCTTCAGCCAGCGCCTCGGCGCTGCTCGCGGAGAAGGCCTCCCCACCCGCGGCGATGAGGGCCTCGATGTCCATCGGGATCCCGGAGTAGTCGGAGTCGACGTTGTAGACGGGGCGCGTGAACGTCACGTGGGAGGACTCTTCGCTGGTGAACACCGCCCAGAGGTCGGATGCCGGCGCGCGGGCGTAGAGGTCGAACCCGTTCGCCTCCAGCTCGTTTCCGAACCGGGCCCCGGTCGCGTCCACCATGAGGGTGTAGGTGAGGCCCCCGCCGATCAAGGACTCGACCGACCCCAGACCCGGATCGCCGACGCCGTGCACGTAGATCCCGATGCGCTCCCGCTCGCTCCACCCGGCTCCCACCGCGTCGAGGAAGGAGATCCCGCCGCCATCGGAGTGGTAGTTGGCCTCCACCAGCACCGAGCGCCCCTTGAGGGAGGGCGCGAGGCTCTCGACCAGCTCCAGGTCGCGGGCGAAGCCCCCGGTGGCCATCACCACCGCGTGGGCGCCCCGGGTGTGCGCCTCTCCGGTGAGGAGGTCCACCCAGGTGACCCCCTCGACCCTTCCCTCGCGGAGGACCGGCCCGTCGACGCGCGCGTTGAGGATGAGCTCCCCGGCGTACTGGGTGACGAACGCGGGCTCCACGGTGGGGTCCTGGACGAAGGCATGGATCCGCTTGACGGTGCCGGCGTCGGTGTCGACCTGCAACGCGTCCTGGACCTCCATCCCCCGCGCCACGAGCCAATCGAGGGTCTCGGCGCTGTGGGTGACGAAGTCGATGATCCCGGGGGTGGACCCACCGGAGCCCGCGAAGGTGTCCCACTCCGCGAGCGCCGTCTCGGCGCTGTCCACGATGCCGGCCGCGGCCTGGTAGCTGGTTCCGGCCGCGAAACAACGCGCGCCGGTGATCACCCCCTGACCGGCGTGATCGTCCCGGTCGAGCACCACCACCGACAAGCCGAGCTCCTGGATGGTGGTGGCCGCCGCGAGCCCGGCGGGGCCGGACCCGACCACCACCACGTCCACGTCGGGCGGCGTGGGCGCGAGGGGCAGGGTCCACTCGGATGGCAGACCGTACCCGGCCGGGGTGCCGGACGTGTCATCCGCTGGAGGCCCGCCCGGCGTTCGTTGACTACACGCGAGCAGGGCCACCCAGATCATGACGAGATATTACCGCAAGTGACCCACGAGCTCAAGAGGAACAACCTCCTCATCCGAGCGGGCAAGTGTCGCTGATCTCGAGCGCCGCGGCGTCGGTGGAGGTGAGCAGCTCGCCGGTGGTCACGACGTACAGCCCCCACCCCACGACACGCTGGGTGGACATGTAGGTGTAGGCGGTGCCGAGGCTGGTCGCCGGCGCGAGCCAGGTGAGCGTGACCTGCGCGCCGTCCGAACAGACCCCGTGGGCGAGGATGTCCCCCGAGCCGTAGGCGTCATCGTCGGTGAGGTCAAAGTAGGCGACCGGGAACTCGCGCGCGCCCATGGAGCCCGGGATGTCGAGCTCCTCCTGGTGATCGAGGGGCGGGTCCCCCGAGACGGTCGCCGAGAAGGGATCGGTGAGCGCATCGTCGTAGACGAAGGACTCCGTCGAGCCGCCGGTGAAGAACGAAGCGGGGAGCACGGCGAGACCGTACCGGGTCACCTTGTCCGCCACTCCCCAGGTGCCGCCGAAGGTCAGACTGTCGACCGGCGCGAGGTTGTCCGACAGGGGCACCGCGGTGGCGGCCGTCGAGGTCACGCCGTCCTTGGTGAAGCTGAGGCTGTTCCATCCGGGGACCACCCCGACCGCAGTGTAGGCCTCGGGAATCGTGCCGTCGACGTAGACCACGAAGGTCGTGCCCATCCCCGAGTAGCTCTCGGTGCCGGTGCGGAGGCCGTCACCGTCGGTGTCCATGAACAGAGACGACACGAAGAAGGCCAGGTTCATGCCGGGCGCACCCTTGGTGTCCAACTCCGTGTACTGATCCTCGGTGGGAACGCCCGGCGTCACCGTGAGCGGGTCCGCGTCCGCGGGCCACGTGCCGAGCGTTTCGCCGAAGGCGAGCGCCTCGGCGGTCACCGAGCGGATGTCGAACCACGTGAGCGTGACCATCTGTCCCGACCAGTTGCCGTCGAGGTTGAAGGTGACGTCGGCCTGGGGCTCGGTGTCGGTGTCCGTGTCGGTGTCGGTGTCGGTGTCGGTGTCCGTGTCGGTGTCCCCGTCGGCGTCGGTGTCGGCGTCGGTGTCCGTGTCGGCATCGGTGTCGGTGACCGCCGAGGAGTCGTCGCCGGACGTGTCCTCCTTGGACGTGCAGGCAGTAAGGATTGCGGGGAGAACCAACCATAGGAAACGCAGCATCGAACCTCCGTGCGGCAGTGTACCAGGACCGGTCAACACCGTGTCAAGCGTCGCCCCGAGTCGGCCGAGGGCGGGCCGAGTTAAGTCCGACCGTGCCCCGCCCGCCCCCGGCCTCGGATCCCCTCGGCGTCGCGCAGGCCGTGCTCGACCTCGACCCCGGCGCCGGGGTCGATGCGGTCACCGGCGCGTACGAGGCCGCCCTCGGCCAGGACGGCGGTCGTCGACGGGCGCTGGGGGCCTTCTACACGCCCGCCCCGGTGGTGGAGCACCTCCTGGACCTCACCCTGGAGCCGGTCCTGGCGCGCACGGCCCCCGCCGACCTCCCCCGGCTTCGGGTCGGCGATCCCACCTGCGGCGCCGGCCACTTCCTCCTCGGCGCCTGGCGGCGCCTCCACCACCACCTCGTCCGCGCCGGGCATCCCGCGCCCGCGTCCGCGGCCGCCGGCTGCCTCGTGGGGTCCGACATCGACGCCGACGCGCTCGTGCTCGCCGATCAGCTCATCCGGCGTGCGTCCGGAGGCGCGCCGGCGGCGCTGCGCCTCGCGGACAGCCTCCTCGAGCACGGCCCGGCGCTGGACGTCGTCGTGGGCAACCCCCCGTTCCTCAACCAGCTCGAGAGCGCCACCACCGCGACCCGCGGCCGGGTGGAGACGCTCAAACGCCGGTTCCCCGGCGCCGTGTCGGCCTACACCGACCCGGCCTGGCTGCACCTCCTCGCCGCGCTGGCGCAGCTCCGCCCCGGCGGCCGCCTCGGACTGGTGCAGCCCCGGTCCCTGGTTGCGGCGCGGGACGCGGCCGTGGTGCGGCAGGACCTCGCGACGCGCGCGACGGTGTGCGCGCTGTGGGACGGCGGACGCGTGTTCCCCGGGGTCTCGGTTCAGGTGGTGGGCATCGTCGTCGAGGCGCGCCCGCCCGACCGACGGCAGGTGCAGGTGAGCGTCGGGCTCCCGCCCCGGAGCGCGCCTCCCGAACGTTCGCCGGACGGGGCGGCGTGGGCCCCGCTCCTCCCCGCCCCGCCCGACCTGCCCCGGCTGCCCGCAGGCGCCCTGGACCAGCCCGGGGCCACCATCCTCGCCGACCACGCCACCAGCGCGGGTGACTTCCGCGACGAGTACTACGGGCTGGTGCCCCACGTGGTCGACCGCGCCGACGCCGACGAGCGCGCCTTCCCTCGCCTGATCACCACCGGCTACGTCGACCCGGGCGCCAGCGGCTGGGGCCTCCGCGACACCCGCTTCGCCCGACAGGCGTGGCGGCACCCCCGGGTGGATCGGGTCGGGCTCAGCGCCGACCCGCGGATGGCGGCATGGGCGGCCCGCCGCCTCCGACCCAAGGTGCTGGTCGCCACCCAGACCCGCGCCATCGAAGCGGTGGTGGACCAGGAGGGCACCTGGCTCACCGTCACCCCCCTGCTGAGCCTCTACCCCCACCGTCCGGACCGCATCTGGCACGTGGCCGCCGCCCTGTGCTCGCCGGTCGCCACCTCCTGGGCCCACCAACACCACGGCGGCGCGGCCCTCAGTCGCGACACGCTCAAGCTGTCGGCCGCCCAGCTCCTCACCGTCCCGGTTCCGCCCGCCGGCCTCGCCTGGGACCTCGCCGCCGACGCCCTCGCGCGGGCCCATGCCCACCCCGCCGAGCGCCGGGACGCCCTCCACGCCGCGGGGCGGCACATGCTGGCCGCCTGGGGACTGCCCGAGGGCGCGCTCTTCGACGGGTGGTGGCGCCGCCTCGGCGTCTGAACCCCTAGCCCACCTAGCCCATCGCCCGGGACCAGCCCGCCGCGCCCACCAGCGCCGCATCGACGCCGAGCGCCGCCCGGACCACCGGGATCCGCATCCCGGGCGGCCCGTGGGCGTCGAGCCAGGTCTGGATGGGGTCGAGGAACTCCGGACCCATCAGCCCGAGCCCGCCCCCGACGACCACGACCTCGGGGCTGTACAGGAAGCAGGCATTGGCCACGCCCACCGCGGCCGCACGGACCACCCGGGCGAACACCGCGCTGGCCGCGGCGTCCCCGGCGCGCATCCGTCGAACCACCTCGGGCGCGCCGCCGTCGATGCCCGCCGCCGCTCCGAGCCGGCCCAGCGCCGTCCCGGAGGCGAGGTGCTCGAGGTGGCAGGGCTCTCCGCGCCCGGCGGCGTCCAGGTCGACCACCTGCCAGCCGACCTCGGCGATGCTGCGCCGCCCGTGGGCGAGGCGGCGGTTGAGCAGGACCCCCCCGCCGACGCCGGTCGAAAAGGTCATGAACAGGACATCCCCGTAGTCCCGTCCCGCCCCGTAGTATCCCTCGCCGATGGCGGCCAGGTCAGCGTCGTTGACGGTGTGCACCGGGATCCCGAGGGCCTCCGAGAGCGACGCTTCGGACAGCGACACCGACCAGGCGCGGGGAAGGTTGGGCGCGTGCTCCAGGACCCCGGTTTCGTGGTGGATCCGCCCGGGGATGCCGAGCACCGCGTGGTCGCAGCCGCCGACCAGGCGGTGGAGCAGGTCCAGGAAGGCCGCGGGGGTGGGGGCGTCGGTGGGCGTGGCCGCCTCGGCGCGCCGGATGACCTCGCCCGAGGGCGCGACCTGCGCGGCGCGCATCCGCGTTCCGCCGAGATCTGCACCGAGCACCTTCATGGAACTGGACCTCTCGCGCCGGGGCGACGCACCGTGCCGACGGCAACCGAGCGGCGGAGGATGCCTAACCCCGCAGGAGGCGCAGCGCGGGGGCGACGGCCGCGAGGATGGTGTCGACCTCCGCGTCGGGTGTGCTTCTACCCAGGGAGAACCGCACCGCCGAGCCGGGGAAGCCCATGGCGCGCAGCACCGGCGACGGCTCGGGCGAGCCCGACGCGCACGCGGCGCCCGCCGAGACGCAGATGCCCGCGAGGTCCAGGTGGACGACGAGATCGTTGGCGTCCACCCCCTCGAAGCCGACGCAGCTGGTGTTGGGCAAGCGAGGCGCGCCGAGACCGGCGACGCGCCCCCCGAGCGCCACGAGCCCGGCCTCGAGCCGGTCGCGCGCCCACGGGTCGATCAACGGCGCGCCCACCGCGGCGCCGAAGCCGACGATCGCCGCCACCGCGTGCGTCCCGGCCCGCCGACCGCGCTCCTGCGGACCACCCCGGAACAGGGCCTCGAACGGCCGCCGGGCGACCAGGGCGCCCACCCCTTGCGGGCCGCCGAGCTTGTGGGCGGAGAGGGTCAAGGTGTCGCCCGGGATCTGGTCCACTGGGATGCGGCCGGGCCCCTGGCTAGCGTCGACGTGCAGGGGCAACCCGTGGGCGGCGGCCCACGCCGCCACCGCCGCCAGCGGCTGGATCAC